>NZ_JBNLYC010000035.1:0-40850 GCF_050172015.1 Bacillus sp. GMa5/1
AGAAATGTTAATAGAATGAAGCGAGGGAGCGAAATGAGACAGAAAAAGGAGCAGAAAAAACTATCGAAAAAGAAAAAGACTCATATTCCATTTCGGTTAAATGTACTATTTTTTATTGTCTTTCTTTTATTTTCAGCTATTATAATTCAATTAGGTAAAGTACAAATCATTGATGGAGAAACGTATAGAAATGAAGTAAATAAAAAGGAAGATGTAACGGTAAGCACTCCCGTTCCTAGAGGGAAAATGTTTGATCGGCAAGGTCACGTTATTGTAAATAATAAACCATTGCGAACCGTTACATATACGAAAATGAGAGGAGTAGACTCGAAAGAAGTTTTACAAGTAGCAAGAGATTTAGCCAAACTAATTGAAATGTCGCAAGAGGACATAGACAAGTTAACAGAAACAGATAAAAAGGATTTTTGGATGCAGTTAAATGAAAAGCGGGCAGCAGCGAAAGTAACGAAAGAAGATGAGAGTAAATTTAGAAAGCAGGAGATAGAAGGGAAAGAATTAGATAAAAAAGTTGAAGAGTTACGTAGGGAAAGAATTACACAAGAAGAATTAAGTGAACTTTCAAAAGAAGACCTAGAAGTACTAGCCATTAAAAGCAAAATGAATGCGGGATATAAAATGACGCCGCAAATCGTTAAAAAAGATGTAAGTCAAAATGAATATGCTGTCGTTAGTGAAAGGTTGGCAAGTTTACCGGGGGTAGATACAACAATAGATTGGGAACGTGAATACCCAAATGATAAAATACTGCGCTCTATACTAGGTAGCGTTTCTAATGAAAATGAAGGGTTGCCAAGAGAACAATTAGATTATTATTTAGTTCGTGATTATAATCGAAACGACCGTATTGGTAAAAGTTACATTGAAAAACAATACGAAGATGCACTACATGGAACGAAAGAACAGTCTAAAAATATTATGGATAAAGCAGGGAAGATTGTTCGAACAGAAAAAGTGACTGAAGGAAAAAGTGGAAATAACTTGATGTTAACAGTCGATATGGATTTACAGAAAAGAGTAGAGGGAAGCCTTGAAAAGAATTTACGAGCCTTTCATGCTGCAGAGCCGATGATGGATCGTGCGTTCGTAGTAATGATGAATCCGAAAAACGGTCAAATTTTATCAATGGCAGGAAAGAAAATTGTAAATAAAGATGGCGGTATGCAAATAGAAGATTATGCATTAGGAACGATGACAAGTTCTTATGAGTTAGGGTCAACTGTAAAAGGTGCTACTTTATTAACTGGATATCAGACAGAAGCGATTAAGCCGTATACACATTTCTTTGATGCGCCAATGTATTTTAAAGGAAGTTCTAAGCCGAAGAAATCGTGGAAAGAATTTGGGGATATTGATGATTTAAGAGCTTTGCAAGTGTCATCGAACGTTTATATGTTTAATACGGCTTTAAAAATGGCAGGCATTAATTATGTCCCAAACAATCCATTAGACATTAAACAAGAAACATTTAATAAAATGCGCTACTATTTTAGACAATTTGGCCTAGGTGTGTCGACTGGTATTGACCTGCCAAATGAATCAATCGGTCAAGTAGGTAGAACTGATAACATACCTGGATTTTTACTTGATTACGCGATTGGACAGTATGATACATATACGCCGCTTCAGCTTGCGCAATATATTTCAACCATTGCAAATGGCGGTTACCGAATGAAACCACAAATTGTACAAGAAGTTAGAGAGCAACCGAATAGACCAGAGGATGTAGGAAAAGTCGTTCGGTCGATTGAACCAGTTGTATTAAATAGAGTGGATATGGACACTTCGTACATTAATCATGTAAAAGAAGGATTTAGAAGAGTTTTTCAAGAAGCTGACGGAACAGGTACCGGAACGTTTAAAGGTCTACCATATAAACCAGCGGGAAAAACAGGAACAGCTGAGACAGTATATGGTGGAGAAAGTGATATTGGAAGAGATGAGAACAACAACCGAAAAAAATGTTATAATTTAACTCTTGCCGGTTATGCACCATATGATGCTGATCCGGAAGTAGCTTTTTCAGTTGTTGTACCATGGGTGAATGATGATAAATCAGGAATTAATTCTGCGATTGGTAAAGAGATTTTGGATGCGTATTTTGAATTAAAAACAAATAGATCAAATACAAATTCAATTCCAGTAGAACAACCGAACAAGGCACAGTAAAAATAGTATCACTGCATGGAAACATATTGTGCAGTGATATATTTTTTGAGTTAAAAAGCGCTTTATAAGGTGGGAATGGATATGAAAAAGGAGATTAAGAGAGGCTGGGGAAAGTACATACTATTTATATTGGTGATAGTCATAGGCTACCATTCTTTTACTTTATGTAAGGTGGAAGGGGAATCGATGCAGCCGACTTTATATGAAGAAGACTACGTATTTGTAAATAAAGCAGTAGTACGTCTTTCTAATTTACAACACGGAGAAATTGTCATTATAAAGGAAGCGGATGAATCGAAATATTATGTGAAACGTGTAATAGGGCTTCCTGGTGATGTAATTAACATAACGAACGGAAAGGTATATGTGAACGATAAAAAGCAAGAAGAACCATATACAAACAAAGATTTATTTAACAACACACAAGTGTTTTATAACTTTCAAAAGACAAAAATTCCGCCAAATAAGTTATTTGTAATGGGAGATAACCGCGAAGTAAGTAGAGATAGTCGAAATGGCTTAGGATATATTGAAGAAGATAACATAATTGGCAAGGTGGAATTTGTATATTATCCTTTTTCAAAAATGAAAATAATAGAATAAGTGGGAAAGGAGCAAAACCCCACTTATTAAAGTTTCACTTATGCGAGGTGATTATATGTTTCAGAAATACAATTCATTGGTCATAATTGTAATATGCATGATATAACTTTTCTTATTATGAAAGAGTAGAGAACATATGTAAACGGAGCAAAAAGGAGGTGGCTTTGCCACCTCTTTTTGTTAGCTACAAATCGCCTTAATCATAAAACGATGTTGCTTCACATCAAAATAACCTTTTTGTACGATGATTTCATGTATACGATATAATTCCTCACAATACCTTTCAACAGTAAAATCAGGAATTTGCCACGGAATCGCTTTTAAATAATAGACGATAGCGCCAATGTCATAAAAGCGTTGGAAAGGGAATTCCTCTTTTGCATCTAAGATAGTAAATCCATTTTGCTTTAACTCACTGCATGCGGTTTCGAGAGACCAACTTGCAAATTCGCTATTTAGTGGTGAGCCAAACTGCTCATTAAGTTCCGCGCAATCAAGACCGCCAACTTGTTGTGTAAGAAAAACGCCACTTGGAGAAAGAATTCTGTTTACCTCAGAAGCAGCATACGATTCATGTTGATTTATAATTAAATTAAATTGACCATCTTGAAATGGCAAAGCAGTATCATCGGTCACTTCTACAACGGTAACCCCTAAAGGCTCTAATTTCTTTCGAGCAATTGGCACATTTGGAGCGTAGCCCTCAGTAGCGAATATAGTTGACGGGAACGGTTGTAACATAGATAAAAACTCTCCGCTGCCAGTACCCATATCGAGCATTGATTCTGCACGTTGCATAAGCTGAAAAGCAGTACTGCCGTATGACCACGATAAAGGCTCGCTCTTCATTCGACCTGTTTCTGAAATGAAAGAAAAATCCCAGCCGCTAAAATGTGTATTTGCACTTTCTAATAAAGTTAAAAATAATGGATTACGTTTCATAATTATGTCCTCCTATTTTTTTAATGGATGATATGATGAGAAAAGAAAAAGGGAGGACCTCTTATTAAAGTGGAACGGTTTTATGTTTCGTGTTCGAATAGATTCATATAAAGTTACTCCTTGTGAGAATTGTTATTTATATATTCGGGTTAATTGAGTGAAAATCCTTTGAGGGTATAAAAGAAGGCAGTTGTTTAATGAAAAAATAAATTGAGTTATCTAATTTTATAGTGTAATTGTTCATCCATACGCATAAAAAAACTATTCTCTCCATAAAATAGTAAAATTATATTGGAGGTTGAATTATGGAAAAATTTAGTTTGTTTTCAATAACCTTGATGACTTTTGGAATGTTATTATTTGGATTAAATAGGATAATAGATAGCTATTCTGAGCCTATTATCCTATTAGGATATATTTCTTTTTTAATTGGAGTGGTTCTGAGTATTATAGCGATTGCTAGACGTGAAGATGGAAGATTAAAATTCATATCACTTATCTCTTTCTTTGTTTTCCTGTTTTTCATTACTTGGTTTGAGTCGTTTCAGGTACTACGAATTATTACTTGGCTAAAAAATATCTATTAAAATTTAAATTGTTGGTAAAAATGGGAAACCTTAAATTTAGGTTTCTTTTTATTATATTCGATTATCAATATTAAAACTTATTAGCGCCATTAATAAAAGAAATAGATATATAAACCGAGTGTAAAAATATTTTAATTCTTTGAAAACATTCAGCGATTTAGTATTCTTTATATATGGAATATTTTGTTTATGCGAAAAGAGGGCAAGGTGCTATATGAAAAGAATGAAAAATGTAATGTTAGTATTGTTATGTTTCTTATGTTTAAGTGGGTGTAATTATAAAGATGACGATCAGGTGAAAAAATATGTGAAAAAAAAGCACGGAATTGATGTGATTGTAACACATTGGGGTGCTATAAACGAAGGGAATATGGGGCATACATATCATACTGTTCAAGCAAAAAATAACAAAAATATTCAATTTAGAGTAGAGGTAGATGGCTTCTTATATTCAAGAATAAAAGGTGATGAATATCAATACGGAAAAAAAACATATGAGGAATATAAGAAATTTAAACCAATGCTAGAAGAAATTAAAAAATTAGGTTACGTGGAACCTGAAAATAAAAATGTTTTTCAATATATAGTGGATGATGATATAGAGGAGAAACCAACGGATAAGTTATTATTAACTTTAAAAATGAGTGACAAGATTGATTACAGTCAATTTGAATCAAAAGAATTAGATCGTTTATATGCTCTAATCCAATTCATTCAGAAGAGTAATAGAAAGATAACAACACTTGAAATTGAGGATTATAATGGTGAATCTATAGGCTTGCCTTTTCAAAATGTGCAAAAAGCTATAACGAAAGAAGAACTGCTTTTAACAATGAAAAACACAGTAAGCGGTTATTGGACATATTTGGTTCAAACTGAAACAAAAGTAGGCGTAAGGTTAAATGAAATTCAAAATGATCGTTTTGAAATTGAGGATATTACTTGTCCACACCCGAAAGACGGCAATTGTCTAGAGTATGAATTGACATTAGTTTTCAATGACAGTGAGATAAAATATAGAAATGATCCATATGTAATAGATGATTTGAGAAAGGTAGTCACTATTCTTAAAGAAGAACTATATAATAAGGAATTTAACATATATTTAAGGAACAAGGATGGAACAAGTTATTCACTCTGGCTATCATCCGAAAAAATTAAGGAAAGTAATAACATAGAAGAGTTAGTAAAATAATGATATAAAGAAGAAATTTAAAGTACTTTTTATGTTTGTTATTTCTGTATTCAAAAGGAAAACCGCTTATGCTTCATTTTTGAAGCATAAGCGGTTTTGTTTAAAATACTTAAAAAGAAAAATTTTTTGGTAAAGTACCACTTTTTATTACTGTTCTTAGTCCATGTTTTATAATCCAAGGATTAATAGGATGCTGTTTATCACGTAATTGCTGTAACCACTGAAAAACGAGTTCTTTATCTTCTTTCGTAATATCGTTCATATGATTGGCTACAGATTTTTGAACATATTTAGAAGGGTCATTCATTAATGGTTCAAGAAGCTGTAAATTGTACTTAAAATCATCTTTTAGAGCTCCTATTTTTTTAGCCCAAGGAAGCCTTGGTCTTGTACCTTCAGAAACTAATCTTCTAATGTGGCTGTTTTCGTCATAAATCCACTGTTGCAATATGTCTAGTGTGTCTTCATGGTATGTTTGAAGAAAAGGCCGAATGGCATATTCAGCAGTATTTCTTTTCGTTATTTCATACATGGCGTTGAATGAGGTTTCAAAGTCGTTAAGTCCATATTTTTCAACGTATTTTGCAAGAGGCATGTACATATATCCGTTTGTAAATGTGCCTACTTCTGTTGTATTTTCTGGGCCTAATGTTTTTAGTAATATATGTATTGCTTCATTAAAATCTTTTTGTAATGCATTATGTAATTCATCTGCTATTACTTCAATACGCTGCTTTAACTCTAAATTTTCAACTTTACATGTTACGGAAGATACAAAGTTTCTTTTAGAGAAAGTAGGATCGTGTTTACAAATAGAATCAGCCATTTTTTCTGCTAATTTTTCGTTAAATAAAAATTTTAACGGAACATATTTACCCATTTTTTCACCTCGGTGGTCAAATGAAAACAATTTTTATTTTTTAATCGACAATCCATAAACTAACGTCTCACTCGGAGTCGTAATACTAAAACCTGTCGTCTTATAATCAAGTTTTACCGTATCACCAGTGTAGTCTTTCGTGAATGAATCCATTTGTACGATAAGATCTGCATCTTCATATACAACATCATCTGCGTTATATGTATCCCAAATTAAATTGACATCAACGAAAATACTACAAGAGTTTGTCAATGTCCCTCTAATGCGAATGATCTTTTTGTCTTTACGTTCTAATCTATGTATAGCTGCTTTTGCTTCATCAGTAATGCGAATGTTCATTGTATCCCAACCTTTAATTATATTTCTTCTATTATGGCAAAAACAGGAGCAATAGGGAAGCAAAGAGGTTTGCAACAAAAAACGAGCAAACAAATTTGTTTGCTCGTTTCACTTTATTTTAGTTCACATTTATCAAGTGGAATCACTTTTGTTTTTTTCGTAAATTTATATCCTAACCATAGTACTAAGAAGAGTGGTAAACCAATGTAAGAAACGAGTACGCCGTTCCAGTCGATTGACTCACCCATAAATGCCCCGTAGTTTTGTCCTAAAATTACGATGATACAAAGTGTAAATGCGAAGAGTGGACCGAATGGGAACCATTTTGCTCTATATGGTAAGTCTTTCAAATCTTTTCCTTGTGCAATATATGCTTTACGGAAACGGTAATGACTAATTGCAATGCCGACCCAAGCGATAAAGCCAGACATTCCTGATGCATTTAATAACCAAATGTATACAACACCGTCACCGAATAAAGAAGCAATGAAAGCGATACTACCGACAATCGATGTTACGATTAATGCGTTAACAGGTACCCCGCGGCTATCTAATTTACCAAGAAACTTTGGTGCTTTTCCTTGGCGAGCTAAATCCCAAAGCATACGAGTTGATGCATACATACCAGAGTTACCAGCAGATAGTACAGCAGTTAAAATAACAGCGTTCATAACAGAAGCAGCAAAGGCAACGCCCGCTTTTTCGAAAATAAGTGTAAATGGACTTACTGTTACATCACTTGCAGCAAGACTTTCAGTTGTATAAGGAATTAATAAACCGATAACGAGAATCGCAAGGATATAGAATAAAAGAATACGCCAAAAGATTGAACGAATTGCTTTTGGGATATTACGTTCTGGATCAGATGTTTCACCAGCAGCTACTCCTAATAATTCAGTTCCTTGGAAGGAGAAACCAGCTGCCATAAATACACCGATAATTGCCATGATACCGCCGTTAAATGGTGCATCTGCAACAGTGAAGTTTTTGAATCCAACAGTTTCGCCCCCCATAATTCCGAAAATCATCATAAAGCCAACAATTAAAAAGATAATAATTGTAACTACTTTAATAAGTGCGAACCAATATTCAGATTCACCAAACCCTTTAACAGATAAATAGTTTAAAAGGAAAATAATAGCTAAACATAATCCGCTCCAAATAAGAGAAGGGGTATCTGGGAACCAAAATTTCATAATTAATGTTACGGCTGCAAGTTCAGCAGCGATCGTAATCGCCCAGTTATACCAATAGTTCCATCCAAGTGCAAAACCAAGTGATGGATCAACAAATTTTGTTGCATACGTACTAAAAGATCCAGTAACAGGCATGTAAGCTGCAAGTTCAGCTAAGCTTGTCATTAAGAAATATACCATAATTCCAATTGCGGCGTATGCGATTAGTGCACCGCCAGGACCAGCTGAATGGATTACACCACCGCTGGCAAGAAATAGTCCGGTACCGATTGTACCACCGAGAGAAATCATCGTAAGGTGACGCGATTTTAATCCGCGTTTTAATTCACCTTGTCCTTGTGTAGTTTGCGTTTTAGAGGTAGATTGATTTGTTGCGCTATTCATGTTCAACACTCCTTTTCTTGTAGGTTAGGAAGGAGCGGGGGAGAAAAATACAAAAAACCGCCAAAGGAATTTGGCGGAACGTTTCACAAATAACCACCCCATCATACCCTTCCGTTAAGATAGCACCCCACGTTTACACGGTAATTTTGTAAACGTGACAGTTCTGTTCCTTTCGGAGACAGCCCCAGCTCATATTTCCAGAGAAGAAATATAAACTTCGGCAACTTTTCCTTTCAAACGGAGTCAGTGACATTCTCTGTGTCTCGTCCGTTTTACTATTAAAAGTCGCAACCTCTACCTCATCGGATTGATGAGGATTTATATATTGCTAAGATTTTTAATATATGGCAATTGTAATGACTTTCTGAATATATTGCAAGATATTTTGTTAGGAAAAGTCAAAAAATATCGGTTATTGTATAGGAAACGCTTGCAAAACTCCACCCGAACCTACTATTATGTAGCAATAAGCAAAGAAAAAATTGTTATACAAATGTTTCGCAAAAAATATTGAAAAACCCTCTAAATAAAAAGGAAATTCAGAAAAATATAATTCGACATTCATGATAAAGTCATATTATTTGTTATAATTAGAGTAACGTTTAAGCAAAAAGGGGAAATCAAAATGAAATTAGAAACAGAAAGGCTCTATATAGTGCCGTGTACAGAAGAGAGGATTCAAGTTGCTAACGAGCAAGGATATAATAGCGGTCCGCATATTGTAGGGCATGTAGAGAATGTGAAACAAGATGAGGCTTTATTACCATGGGGGGCGTGGTATGTTTTTCGGAAAGAAGATGATAGCGTTTTAGGTGATATTGGATTTAAAGGGAAACCAAACGAGGATCAAACAGTAGAAATTGGCTATGGATTTATTGAGAAATATTGGAATCAGGGCTATGCAACAGAAGCTGTAAAAGAACTAATCGATTGGGCTTTCAAAACAGGAGAGGTAGAAACAATAATTGCAGAGACACTCCTAGATAACTATAGTTCGATGCGTGTTTTAGAAAAGTTACATATGAAGAGAGTAAATGCTACAGAAACGATGATTAATTGGAAAATAGAAAAATAAAAAATACCGCTCTAAATTGAGCGGTATTTTTTTATAGTTATGGTAGCATTTGCTTCTGATCATTTGGATACTCAGCCGTTGATGCGTTAGGACGATTGGAATGATTTCGAACAGCAATGAAAATAGAAATAATAACGACAAGACCAACTGCAACGTAAGAAAGTGAAATAATAGTTGGATCCACTTTAAATGTAGAAAGCAGTGTACGAATATTTGTGAAGATAATAAGACCACCAACTAATATGCCAAGTAAATGGGGCGGAACGATGCGGACTAACCATGCAGCAATTGGAGCTGCGACAATACCGCCAAGCATTAAGGCAAATACCCAAACCCAGCTTACTTGTTCCCAGCCAAGTGAGATGAAGAAGCCGATTGTTGCAGCGAGTGAAACAGGAAATTCACTCGTATCTACAGATCCAATAACTTTTCTAGCTTCATTTCCTCTTGCTAGAAGAACGGGTGTCGTAATCGGCCCCCAACCACCGCCACCAGTTGAATCAACGAATCCAGCGAATAAACCAAGCGGCACAAGTTGTTTTGCAGACATACGCTTATTTGAAGTGACAATTTGTTTTTGAATGATGAATCGTAATAAAATATAAACTCCTAAAGTAAATAAAAATACGGAAATGTACGGTTTGATTACATCTCCAGGCAAATTACTTAAAAAACATGCCCCAACAAATGCTCCGATTGCCCCAGGTAATGTAAGCCTGGAAACTGTATATTTATCAACGTTTCCAAATTTGATATGAGATGCGCCAGAAGCTGCAGTTGTAACGACTTCAGCTAAATGAACCGATGCGGAAGCTACAGCCGGTGCAATACCAAACATTAATAATAGTGAAGTAGACGTTACCCCATACGCCATTCCGAGTGCTCCATCGATCAATTGAGCGAAAAATCCAATAATAGCAAAGACAATTAATTTCTGCATAAATAATCCCCCTGTAATAATAAATGAAAAAGACACTTTTCCCGTATGAGAAAAGTGCCTTTGGTTTTTCCAATCAGCAATAATTAAATTTGTTTCATTATAATACATATTAATCGTATAAATCAACTGGGTTTTAAAGTTTTTGAATTGAATGAAAGAAAAATAAAATATACAATAAAAGGATGGAGAGAAAGGGGAGAAAGACATGTTACGATTTGATCATCTCGTTCACACAGTTCATGGTACACCGGAGGAAGCGGCAAAACAAATACAGGAACTTGGATTTCATACTGTATTAGGCGGAGAGCATACGAATTGGGGTACTTGGAATAGTTTAAGTTATTTTGATTTATCATATATAGAATTTTTAGCAGTTCAACATGAAGAAAAAGCGAAAGAAGCAGAAAATCCATTAGTACAAGAAACAGTGGTGAAACTACAAAATGGAGAAGGAATGCTACAAATCGCGATCCGAACAGATGCAATTGAGGAGCTAGCAGTTAACTTTAATAAGTACGGCTTACATACGATAGGGCCATTTGAAGGGAAACGTATGAGAAAAGATGGCCGACTTTTAGAATGGAAAATGTTATTCGTTAAGCAAGAAGAGAACGGACCGAAATTACCTTTCTTTATACAGTGGAATGAAACGGACGAAGAAAGAAGAAACGATTTACGTAACAGTGGGACGATTACTGAACATAAAAACAAAGTGCAACAAATTGAAACGATTCATTACGCAGTAAAAAATGTTCGAGAAACAGTACGGAAATGGAAAGAAGTAATGGAGCTATCTACAAGCTCAGTTGTGAAAAATGAAAAATGGAATGCCGAGTGTCAAAGTGTAGTATTTGGAGATATTCATGTGCAGTTCTGTGAACCGATTGGAGAAGGGCTAGTGCTAGAACATTTGAATAAGAATGGTGAATATCCATTTGCAGTAGAGTTTAAAGGTGGAAATAAACGAGAGCATGAAGTGCTAGGTAGTTTGTACATATATTAATAGAGGTGAACGTTGTGGAAGAAATGCTTAGAGAGATAGAGAGAATACTAGAATGGCCTCGTATTGCAACGTGTACAGCTATTTCAAAAGGTTTTTCACATGAAGAGAAGTATAAAATTGAATTAAAGAATCAAGAAACCTATTTTGTAAAAGTATGTGATGCTGTTCATTTTGAACGTAAACAAGAAGAATATACGTATATGAAACAATTAGAGTCATTACATATTCCAACACCCAAGTTAATTCATTTCATAATAATTGAGAAATTAAATAAATGTGTTCAAGTATTTGAATGGACCCGAGGTATAAATGGTGAAGAAGGTTTAACGAAGTTATCGGTGGAAGAACAGTATAAGGCAGGAAGCAAAGCGGGGGAAGTATTAAAGAGGATTCACTCAATTGAAAGAGAAAGTGCAAGTAATAAATGGGAAACATCTAGATGGAATAAATACGAAAGATACATAGAGGCACTAACAGATTACGAGGTGAATTTTCTGGATTTGAAGCCAGTATTAACCTTTGTAGAAAATCATAAAGATTTATTGGGAAATCGTCCAATAAGATTTTTACATGATGACTTCCATCCAGCAAATAGCATGATTCATAATAAGGAATTTATCGTTATCGATTTTGGTGGATATGATTTTGGTGATCCAATACACGATTTTTATAACGTAGCGATTTTTACTATAAGAATAAGCAAACCATTTGTGATTGGACAAGTTCACGGTTATTGCGGAGGAGAACCTGATCTACATTTTTGGAAACTGTACTCATTATATGCAGCAATGATATTCCCGGCTGATATCGTATGGACAAACCGAAGCACACCATATTTATTAGATGATATGAAGGAAAGATTAAATGGAATTTTAGAAGATCATAATCATTTTTCATCTTATATTCCAAAATGGTATCAATCAAGCGAATTTAATAAATAAAGGAGTAATTTATATGGATAAAATAGCAGTAATTTCAGATATTCACGGTAATATTCAAGCATTAGAATCCGTGTTGAATGATATTAAATTAAGAGGAATCGAGCGCATTATTTGCCTTGGAGATTTAGTAGGAAAAGGACCTCATTCCAGTGAAGCAATTGAAATCATTCGTAAAGAATGTGAAGTAGTCGTAATGGGAAACTGGGATGATTTTATTACAAAGCCGACTGAATTTGAAGCATTGAAATGGCATCAAAAACAATTATCGGAAGAACAAAATGACTATTTAAGAAACTTACCATTTTCAATCGAGTTTTATATGAGTGGGAAATTCATTCGTATGTTTCACGCTTCACCGAGAAGTTTATATGAAAGAATTCAACCACACGCTTCAAGAGAAGAACGTATTAGTATGTTCGAAAATAGTGATCTGACGGAAAATATAGAAGGGGAAAGAAAACCAGATGTCGTTTGTTACGGTGACGTTCACCAAGCGTTCGTTCAAAATTTCAGAGGGAAAACGTTATGTAATGCCGGTAGCGTAGGAAACCCGCTTGAAATAACGCAAGCTTCCTATTTAATATTTGAAGGGACTTACAATGAAAAAGAAGCAGCGAGCTTTTCTATTCAACTTGTACGAGTACCGTATGATATTGAATTAGCTATCAGACTAGCAGAAGAACTCGAAATGCCAGAAATTGAAGAATACAAACAAGAATTACGGACTGCTTTATATCGAGGGTTTAAGGGAAAGTAAGCTAATAATATATCAACGATTTTTCAAATATATCTATCATAACTTAAAATATATCAATGATTTTTTCGAGATATCAGCGATTCGAGAAAGTATATCAATTTACTGACAAATAGTGACATGAATTATTATCTATAATTATATTATGTCAACTAATTATAAAGGGAGATATCATGAACCGAAAACAACGAATCAAAGAAATTGCAGATCATATTGTAAAGCTAAACTTAACCCATCCAATAAGAGTTGGAGTAAGCGGTATTACAGCCTCAGGAAAAACAACATTTGCAAACGAACTAGCGGAAGAAATAAAAAAACGAGGATTACCAGTAACACGCGCCAGCATTGATGATTTTCATAATCCAAGAGTGATTCGCTATGCAAAAGGAAAAGAATCTGCAAGAGGGTATTATGAAGATGCACACGATTATACAGCTTTCAAAGAAAGATTATTAATGCCTTTAGGACCTAACGGGAATTTACAATATGAAACGATTTCTCATAACTTAATAACGGATATGCCTGTACATAATGAGCCGCTATTGGCCACGAAAAATATGATATTAATAGTAGATGGAACGTTTCTATTGAAAAAAGACGTTGCGCATTTATTTGATTACAAAATCTTTGTAGATACAAATTTTGAGATTGCGAGAAAACGTGGTGCTAAGCGGGAAACTGAAGCTTTTGGAAGTTATGAAGAAGCAGAGAAGATGTTTTTAAACAGGTATCACGCGGCTTGTAAAATGTATATAGATGAGCATAATCCGAAAGAACTTGCAGATGTTTTATTTGAAAATAGTAAATTTGATGATCCAGTAGTTCTATTTAAAAGACATTAATACAGTTTATATAGGGGGAATGAACATTTGTTTAGATGGTTTCAAAAAAATAATAAAGTGAATGAAGAGAAGGATGAACAATATTTAGAAATCAAAAATGAACAGATAAATGAACAGTTAAAACAAAAAATAATGGAACTAGAGAGTATAAGTGAAGACATTTGCAGTAAGTATCAAAAAATATATGAAGAACGTTTTGCGCAAAATGGTAAATTAAATTTGAAGCTGTCAATTAAAAGAGATATAGACGGTGATGAATTAGAAGAACTAACATCTAAGAATTGTTTAGAGTATGAATATAGATCAGAAATTAATTTTGAATATGATGCTTCAAAATCATGGGAAGTCTGTACTATTTCGCTTTGGTATTATTACCAAGGATATCGAAAAAGTAGTAGCATAGGAACACTTTATAGCGGAACGATTAATGAATTAGAAGAAGAAGTTAAAGCAACATTGGAAGAACTGTTACATAGTGAAGATAATTAATGATTCCATTTTATATTGCGTTAAGAATGGGTTTAATTTTATGATACTAATAGGGAATAATTTAGGAAGAGAAATTTAAAGGGGATAAAAAAATGACAGAAGTACTAGAACTAAAAGAAGAACTACTACAAATTAAAAATAATAATTATGCTGTACCAGAAGACGTAGATGCATATCCATATGCGCAGTGGATGCTAGATTATATCGGATCACCTGATGCTGAATTACGTGATGATTTAATTTATAGTACGCTTCACACATGGATTACAAATGATGTATTTAGACAAAAAGAGTTAAGAGGATTAATGTTACAAGCAATTAGTCCTGATTATTTATTTTATAAAATTGGTGAAAAGGGAACAGACTCTGTATTTAAACGTGCATTCTCCGTATTAATTCCACCACTTATTTTATCTGTTCATGAAAGAGAACCGTTGTTATCCGAAGAACAACTGTACAGTGTAGCAGAACAAGTGCTGGAATATGTATATTTAGAAGAAGATGTAAGGGGCTATGTAGAAGGGAAAGGCTGGGCGCACTCTACTGCACATGCAGCAGATGCACTCGATGCTTTAGCACGTACAATCCAAAATCGTGAGTTCTCATATGCAATACTAGCTGCCGTTCGTCAGAAGGTCCGCTTACATGACTACGTATACATTCACTTTGAGGATGAGAGATTAGTAGCACCAATTATGTCGTTACGTAACCAAAATCTTTTAACTGAAGAAGAGTGGAGCAATTGGCTACATAGTATAGCAACGGTTGAAGACATCCGACATCCGCAGCATGCTATTTTAGTACAAAATATTAGAACTTTCTTAAGAAGTTTTTATTTCAGAGTCTTAGAGACAGAAGGTAGTACAGCCTTTACAGATGATATATTGGAAACTTTGAAGGGTTTGCGTAGGTATTAAAAATTCGTTTTTCTAACAGAAAATTACATAAAACCAACACCTCCCAACCATACTAATAAAATGTTTTGGAGGTGAGTTTAATGGACAAAAAAGACTTTGAAAAAGTATATAATGATTATTTACATCAAGGGGAAGAGCAAGCTCAATTTGAAATAGCTCAGGAAGTTACTTCAGGAGCAGAACAAATTGTTGCTGTTCGTAAAAATGATGAAGGTGATTTGATTGCTTTTAAAACAAGTAGCGGGAGAGAGTTAGATTATATGACTGCTCTTAGTGAAGCAAAATCAGGGAAGTTAGCTCATGTGGACGTATTTCATAAGTATGGCAGAGATATTATACGTAGTGAACCTGATGGAATAAAAGAAAATAACTTAGATAATTTACCTTCATTTTAAAGGGTAAACCTCAAGAAGAGAATGTTCATTACGATATTCTCTTCTTTGTTTTGCGAAGTTTTCCTTGCAAATAGACGATTCATTTTTAAAGTGCGATCATACTTTTAAAGAGCTCTCTAAATTTCTCTTTATCTTCTGCTGTAAATGGTTTCGGTCCCTTTGTACGTTTACCACTTTTTCGAACCATTGCACTTAAATATCGTGTTTGTAACAATTGTTCAATGTTATCATTCGTATACTTATAGCCTTTATGGTGTAGAACGATACAGCCTTTTGCTAAAGCGAGCGAAGCAAGACCGTAATCTTGTGTTACGATTAAATCTTCTTTTTTTGCTAACTGCATAATTCGGTAATCTGCAGCATCTGCTCCGGAATCAACATATATTGTTTCCACACCTTTTGGTTGCTGAGCATTAGAGTAATGAGAAAAGCTAGTAACGAGGGTTACAGGGATTTCTGCATTCGTAGCTTCAAAAATAATTACATCTTTTACAGGACAAGCATCTGCATCAACGTAAATTTTCATTTTTACCACTCCTATAAAGTGAAACTTTAATCAGTGGGGGGATTCACCCTCCACTGATTATTAGTTGAACCAATCGGGCATTTACGGGCAGTTAATCTCCCACATAACTTCTTTGTTACAGCTGAATTTTGAGCTGGGAGTTTTATTGCCCGTTAATGCGGGGTAACTAGGTTCGTGTTGATAATAATGGTAGATTTTTCTTTTGTCAAACGATAGAGCTTTATGTAAATTTATTTTTCAAAAACCAAAATAGCCTCCCGCAAACGAGAAATACCTTCCTCAATTTGATCAATATCCACTTTTCCATAAGATAAACGAATATAACCATCTTTCGCGCCGAAAATACTACCTGGCATAAAAGCAATTTCTTGTTTTAAGCTTTGCATAATAAGTTGTTTTTCGTTTATCGGTTCTTTTAATTTTCCCCATATGTATATTCCACCGGTCGGATTTGAAAAAGAGATTTTATCATGAAGTTGCTCGTTTAGAGCTCGAACAATAACGTCTCTTTTTTCTGCTAGTTGTTTTCGTAACGGTACGATATGCGACTGAAATGGTACAGTTTCGAAAAACTGCTGCATAAGCCACTGCGGGAAAATACTCATTCCTAATTCCATTTGATGCCTTGCGTCGGATAACCTTTCTACTACAGATTGCGGAGCGACGAGCCAGCCGACTCGTAATCCTGGCGCAATCATTTTTGATAAAGAATGTACATAAATAACTGTTCCATTTTCATCAATCGATTTTAAAGTAGGGCAAGGTTGTTTCTTTTCTAGCGTAAGTAAACTGGACGGATCATCTTCAACAATTGCAATTCGTAAATCTGCGCAAAGTGATAATAGTTTTTTTCTACGGTTTGGATGAAGCATCGTTCCCGTAGGGTTTTGGAAATTTGGATTTAAAAAGATCATTTTAATACGGTGTTTTCTATATAACTCCTGTACATCATCTGGGTTAATCCCATGTTCATCGACAGGTAATGGGAAAATACGAATACCTGCTGATTGGAATAGAGGCAGGGAATAACAGTGTGAAGGACTTTCGAAAGCAACAGCATCACCTGGATTTAATAAACATTGTACGATCAGGTGAAGTGCTTGCTGTGCGCCAGATGTAATCATAATGGATTGCTCAGTTGCTTCAACTTTTAAATATTCCCTCATATATTTTACAACCGCTTGTCTCAGCGGAAGATAGCCTTGTGGATGATCATAACTTAATGAATGTGTTAACGGTTGTTCTCGTAAAATTGTTTGTAGTTGATCGTGTGGGTAGAGATTACAACCGAGTTCTCCGTTTGCGAAATCAATAATATTTTCATTTTGTTGTACTTCTGCCCGAATATGGCGAAGTAACGGTAAGTTTGGTAAGAACGTACCGCCTTCTACGAAATTTCTCCAGTTCGGCGTTAATGTTGGAGAAACGCCCCACATATGTGTACTTACACGTGTACCTTTACCAGTCGTACTTTCTACAATTCCCATAGCACGTAGTTCGTTATAAGCAGTCGTTACTGTACTTCGGTTTACATTTAACTGTGTAGCTAATTTTCGTTCGGAAGGTAGGAAGCTTCCTGGAGGAAGTTCTCCGTATGTAATACGTTTTTCAATAAAGTCAACAACTTGCTGATAAATAGGGATTTTACTGTCACTATCTAGCTTCCATTCCATACAAACGCCTCCGCATCTCTTATATACATTCAGTATAACAAATTGGCTGGGTAAAAAAACAGCCAATTGGACGGTGTTATATCCAGCCAATTTTACTATGCTAAATATGGAAGGGGAGATTCGGATGAAACGATGGCAAATGGAATGGCTCCTAGTATCTGTTGCATTAGTATGGGGAGCAAATTATACAATAGGAAAGTATGGCGTGGCATATATGTCATCCATTCAATTTAATAGTTTACGATTTTTAGTAGCATCACCGGTATTATTACTTATTACTTTTATGATGGAACGCTCATTACGTATTGAAAGAAAAGATTGGTTACGATTAGTAGCAGTCGGCATCGTTGGAACGACAATGTATCAAACGATGTTTATGCTATCTGTGAAATATACTTCAGCAACGAACGCTTCATTATTAATTGCAATGTCACCTATTTTTACAGGGATATTAGCAGTATTGCACAAACAAGAACGTTTTTCGATGAAAGTACAAATTGGTTCAATCGTAGCCTTTATTGGTGCAGCATTCGTTTTATTAACAGGACATACAGGAGGAGCTACTTACGAGTATGCGTGGCTCGGAAATATAATTGGATTAGTCGCAGCAATTGCGTGGGGATGGTATCCAATTTTAGCGCAACCACTCATTACAAAATACTCCGCAATGAGAGTTACATCATGGTCTACTTTAATTGGAATTGTACCTCTCGTTATATACTGTTTACTCAATGTAAACACACTAACGTGGCCAGTAGATATGCCAAGCTGGGGATCACTAGCATATTCAATCGTCATTGCGACCATATTCGGACTTGCAATGTGGTATGTCGGTATTAGTAAAATAGGCTCAACGAAAGTAATGGTTTATATGTATCTTGTGCCATTGTTTGCAGTGATCTTTGCGGCAGTAACCATTGGAGAGCAAATTAATTTGATGCAACTAGTTGGCGGGCTTATTATCTTCATCGGTTTATATGTTGTAAAAAAAGGTGGAATCAAAAAGCCAGCTCTCAATTTGAAAAAAGTAAGTTAACAGTAAAAAGGATCTCTTTCATATAGAAGGAGATCCTTTTTGTTTTTGTAATAAAAGCGCTTGTTCAACGGCCCATTTTTGATGATCGTGTATGAGAAGCTCTATAGCATACAATGGAGACATCCACCTTAGAACATGATCCTCCTCACAGTTTTCAGTTTGTTTCTGCACCATATTCGCAATATAAAAAAATCCATCGTTTAAATAATATATATCTTCCTTTTCTGCATAAAAATATCGAGCCGCATTACCGATATACTGATCAATTTTAATTGCCCATCCTAATTCCTCTAGTAGTTCACGGTGCAAACATTCTTCTTTTGTTTCATTACCTTCCATACCGCCACCAGGTAAAAAGTAACGGTCTCCTTTTTGGATAACAGCAATCTTTGAAGAAGATGATTGAAAAATAATCGCATAACAACTAGGCCTTAATGTATAATGAACGTTAATTTTTTTAGAGCCAAATGTGAGTTTTGAAATCATAAAACACGACCTTTCTCTATAAAATACATAAAAGGAATATTAAGGTAAACGTAGAATTGTATAAGTATAATCTTAACAGATTGGAGTGATAACAACATGATAAATCGAAAATGTTCAAGATGTAAAGAAATAACAGGTACGATGCACGGTGGTAAAAAAATTAAGGAAGAATTTCTATGTGAAGACTGTTTGCAAAAAGGAATTGAGAGCGGGGAAATCGAATTATCACAAGTGGAACAAGAAAAAACCTCGTATCTTTCTATAAAGATATTAAAAATAACGAGTGTTATTTATTTAATAGTATCAATTATAACTGCTTTTTCTGCTGGAGCATTTATACAAGATCCAGGGCTTGGTGGAATATCTTTTTCAATAACAGGTACAGTTGGTGTTATGATAATTGGATCCATATTCCAGTCTGTTCTTGTATTTTGCGGGATATGGGTATTCATCCTATTAGTAGAAACAGTCATTAAAATTTATGAAAAAATGAAGTGAGTGAGAGGGAGAAACATATGCGAGTAAGAAATATCCAAGGGGAAGATTATGTAAAGATTCATTCAGTTTTAAATGAATGGTGGGGCGGGAGAGACATGGTTGCCATGTTGCCAAAACTGTTTTTTGTTCACTTTCAAGAAACGAGTTTTATCATTGAAGAAGAGGGCGAAACGTTAGGTTTCTTATGCGGATTTTTTTCACAAACATATAAAGATGAAGCATACGTTCATTTTATCGGTGTAAATCCGAAGTATAGAAGAAGAGGAATCGCATCGACATTGTATTCTTATTTCTTTGATGTCGCTCGTGCAAATAATCGTAAAGTTGTAAAAGCAATTACGTCACCAACTAATAAAAAGTCGATACAGTTTCATCAAGAAATCGGTTTTCGAATTGAGGCTGGGGATGATGAGGTAGAGGGTGTATCGGTACATACAAATTATGATGGGAATGGCGGGAGTAGAGTTTTATTTTTGAAAAATGTGTAGATAAAAGGGGAATGATTGCATGGATATGCAGCAACGGAGAATGTTAGTAGCAGGAATCGTTTTAGCAGTAGTGTTAGGGGTAGGCTATTTTTCGACAAACGTATTACAAACTTTCTCAATCGTATGTTTAGCAGTAGCAATTGTATTTGGGGTTATAGGGAGCATACAAAAGAAACGTCAAAACAAGAATTAAAAATTTGAAAATTTTATGATCCCTTAAAATTTCTCGTTTTAGGGTATTTGTTTTTCTTAGCTTAATGGCGATTGGATTGTATCACAAATTCTATTAAATTAAGTTTATATCAAAACACCATTCTTGCCCTGTTGTTGCAGACATAATGATATCTTTTTTTATTTTGTTAATTTGATAGAAGTGAGTGGGATGTCAAAAGCAATTTCTGTAAAATAATTTCATCAAAAGAAGGGGATTTATATGCATTTTGAAAGAGATAGATATTTTTTGGAGATGGCATTGGAAGAAGCAGAAAAGGCATTAAAAGAAAACACATATCCAGTAGGAGCAGTTATTGTTGATGGAAATAATAATGTCATTGCAAGAGGAAGAAATAGAGTGCATCCACAAAAAGACATAACAGCTCACGCAGAGATAGACGCTATTCGCAATGCAGGGGAAGCAATGTTTGATGCAAAAATAAAAAATGAGAAGTTTACTATTTATAGCACGTTGGAACCGTGTCCAATATGTACAGGGGGTATTTTATTCGCAAAAATACAGAGAGTAGTCTGGTTGCTAAATGATGACTTAGGTTTTGGTGGATATAAAAAGATAAAAAATGCTTTAGTTTTCGAAGGGAAATTTAATAAAATCGACATAGTGGAAGAACCATTTGAAGACTTAAAAACAAGACAAAAAGAACTTATGAGACAATGGGAGCTAAATCCCAATAATATTATTAATTTGCGTAGGGCTATAAAAAAATAGTTGTTTCTTTCAATTAAATCGGGATACTGCCACATTACCATCAATTTAAAAAATATAGTGAAATTATATCGATTTAACAATAGAATATGGAAGAATCTATTACGAATAGAAAGCCGTCCTAAAAGTATTCTAGGATGGTTCTTTTTGTTGTGAGGAGATAAAGAGTATGGAGAATAAACAGAGTAGAAATGAGTATGTAAGACGCATACATAAGGTTCAAGATTATATAGAATCAAACATAGACAGTTCATTATCCATTGAAGAGCTAGCTGATATAGCAGGATTTTCGAAGTATCATTTTCATCGGATTTTTAAAGGAATAGTTGATGAGCCATTATCTCGGTATGTGAATCGCTTGAAACTAGAAAGGGCAACACATCTACTTACATATCGCGCAGACATGACGATTACAGATATTGCGTATCACTTCGGATTCACAGATTCAGCAGTTTTTTCCCGAACATTTAAAAGTCATTACGGTGTAAGTCCGTCTCAATATCGAAACGATAATAGCAAGAATTGCAAAGACGTAAGGGGAATTCCTCAATACAATGAATGTAAGAAGGTTCGAGGAAATGTTGAAATTGTAACAGCGGACGATATAAACGTCGCATACATAAGACATACAGGTACATATGAAGAGTTAGCTATAGCTTTTCCAGAAATGATAGAAAAATTATTTCGTTACGCGGCGAAGAAAAACTATCATGTATTTGAGGATACCAAAGTATTAACCATTTACCACGATCATCATGAATTTACTGAGGACTATCATTTAAGAACAAGTCTATGTGTAACAATTTCAGATGAATCCACAGTAGAAACGAACGACGTTGGAATAATGGTAATACCTTCTGGAAAATATGCAGTAGGACATTTTGAAATATTCCAAGATGAATATAAAGGAGCATGGGATTTCTTATACGGTGAATGGCTGCCAAATAGCGGATATAAACCGAGAGACTCGTATCCTTTTGAAGTATATAGAAATAATCCAAAGCAGCATCCAAAGCATAAACATATAGTTGATATATATGTACCTATCGAACCTTTTTAATCATAGGTTAAAGGGGAAAGAATAATGAAAACTGCTGAAAAGTTAGATCAGATTATAAAAGAAGAATATGAAAATATGAATGGTATGTTAGTAGTGCGGAAAGGTAATGTTATTTTTGAAAAATATTATAACGATTACGGACAAAATGATACATTTCATGTAGCGTCAGTTACAAAAACGATAATCTCTGCGCTAATTGGAATATGTATAGATAAGGGCTATATAAAAAGTGTTGATCAAAAAGTAATAGAGTTTTTCCCTGAATATAAAGTAAAGTCATCTGAAGTAACAGTGCGACACCTACTTACAATGACAGCTCCATACCCTTTTGTAGACTGGCAGGAACCGTTAGAAGAATTATGTACACAACCAGACTGGGTACAGTATACACTTCATAGAATGGGGAACGGTGGAGAGATTGGAGCTTTTAAATATTCATCTGCAGGAGCGCATGTACTATCAGCAATGATTACGAATGCAACAGGGAAAAGTGCACGTGAATTTGCGAATGAGTACTTATTTCAACCACTCGGCATGAGCGAAATTCTAAACTACAATATGAAAGCATTTGGATTCGATGACTTATTCGGAAAAGATGTGAAAGGATGGGTTCACGATCCAAACGGTATTTCGACGGGCGGCTGGGGACTAACGTTAACGGTTAGGGATATAGCTAAGTTTGGACAGCTGTATTTGAATGAAGGTATTCATAATGGAAAACAAATACTATCAAAATCATGGATAAAAGAATCAACAGAAATGAACCAAAATCAATATGGTTACTTATGGTGGTTTCGAGAAGAAGATGGAATCTTTTCATACTGTGCTATGGGTGATGGTGGGAATATGATTTGTTGTATTCCAGAGAAGGAATTGGTGGTGGTGATGGCTTCTGAAGTTGTGCCAGAAACAAAGGATAGATGGAGATTAATCAAAGAGTATATACTTTTAAAAGAGTAATGGTGAACTTGTAGAAAAATTTAAACGCTCCCCGTAACTTTCCTCAATAAAAAATCGTTAAACATTAGGAAGGGTTATTAATCACGAATGGGGGAGAACCATGAAAATTCTAATTCTAGGCGGTACACGATTTTTTAGGAAGAGCATTTGTAGATGAGGCTTTACAGAGAGGGCATGAAATTACGTTATTTAACCGAGGAACAAACAAAGAAATTTTTTCTAATGTGGAGCAGTTAACCGGTGACAGAAATAACGATGTATCAAGTTTAAAAAATCGAACGTGGGATGTTGTCATAGACACATGTGGATTTTCTCCACATCATATTAGGAATGTTGGAGAAGTGCTTAAAGATAATATTGAACACTATATATTCATCTCAAGCCTTTCCGTATATAAAGATTGGATTCCGCATGATATAAAAGAAGACTATATATTACAACCTGAACCGACGGAAGAGCAAATAAAGACTGTAGAGAATGGTGAAATATCTCCTTATGAGCATTATGGTGCGCTGAAAGTATTATGCGAAAAAGAAGCAGAGAAGTATTGGCCGGGGCGTGTTTTACACGTAAGAGCAGGACTTCTTTCAGGAATGTTCGATTATACAGATCGACTTCCATACTGGATTCAGCGTGTAGCAAAAGGAGGTAACGTGTTAGTTCCAGGAAGAAAAAATCGTCCAGTGCAGATAGTTGATATAAAAGATGTCGCGAGATTTGGACTCAACATGGCAGAAAATAATAAAGCAGGTACATTCAATATAACAGGTCCGAATGATGAATTGACGATGGAAGAGCTATTAAATACGTGTAAAAAAGTTACGAATAGCGATGCTGAATTTGTTTGGGTAGACGAATCGTTTATGAGTGAACACAATGTGCAGCCTTGGACAGAAATGCCTTTGTGGATTCCAGAAACTTTCCCATTAGATGGTGAGACGAAGCCGTGGAGAGGCGGGTTTTCTATTTGTATCGAAAGTGCGGTTAATGAAGGGCTTACTTTTAGAAGAATAGACGAGACAGTTACAGATGTGTATGAGTGGATGGAGAGTACGGAAGAATGGGAATTAAAAGCAGGTATTTCAGGCGAGAGGGAGAAGGAATTGTTAGAAAGATGGTATCAATAAATTTAGCGGAGTTCTTTGAATATGCTTGATTGCACATAAGGAGGAAAAGGTGATGTGGAAAGACACCATTCACAGTATCTCATCAAATTTAAGCTTGAAAAACCCAGCTACGAAGGAGGAACTTACTGATATACAAAAATGTTTACATGTGGAGTTACCGAATGATTTATATCAATTATTACAGGAAACAAACGGTATAGAAGGTGAATACGGTGACTTTATATGGTCTGCTTCAAAAATTAAAACTGAAAATATGAGTATGAGAAATATAGTTGATTTTAAGGATTTATACATGCCTTTTGACTGTTTATTATTTTTTGCTGATGGGGGAAATGGTGATTTGTTTGGCTATTCCATTTTGAATGGAAAAGTACAAAGAGATGATATATATGTATGGAACCATGAGAATGATAGTAGAACGTGGGTTGCTCCTTCTTTAAAGACTTTTATGGAGTGGTGGGAGAGTGGAAAGATGATAATTTAAATATAGTATCAAAAAAAGTGCCTTGTTACTAAAGAAACAAGGCACTTTTTCACGAATAATTAATCTACCACTCAATCGGTTCTTCTCCGTACATCTCCCATAGCTTAGGAAACATCTTTTTTAAACCTTCTTCATCATCTTCATTCCAGTCAAATTCAAAATCTACATCGTCGAATTCTTCATTAGATAAGACATGGTAAAGTGTAAAGTAAGTATCATCTTCGTCACCAGTTTTTTCTGCATATACAGTGAAACCGAAATATAAAGAAAGTTCTTCTATTTCTGGGACGTCATACTCACTCAAATTTTCTAATACAGGAATTAATCGTTCTGGATCTTCAATACAAGCTTCGTATGTCTCTTTTCCTTGATATAATAACCATCCGCGGAAGTAATCGAAAGTATCATCTGAACAGCCACCCATAATAATATAGGCTGCTGCCCATAAACGGGAGGTATAGGAGTCTTTCAAAAGGCGATGCATATGCGTATCAAAAGCTACAATTTCATGTACTGTACGTTTAGCAAGGTGAGAAGTAAGCCATTCTATTTGTTCTTCTTGGTCCTCACCTTTCGTTTTTGCACGATGAAGTAGCTCCCAAAATTCTTCTTGGGTTATCGTTTTTTCTTTTATGTAATCTTCCCCAGGCAACGGGTCTGTATATCCTTTTTTACGTTTGGAAGCAACTAGTTTATTAGCTTCTTTCATACATTCTTCTTCTGTTTCAAACTCTTTCGCTTTCACACTGCCAGCTGTGCCAATTTTTCCGTAAAACACAACATAGTCTTTTTCTTTCACAATGATTTTCCAAAACTTATTTGATTTCTCAGTTTGCTGGGTTAATAACGTTTCCATCCGTACCCCCATAATGTTTTCTAGTGTGCAATATGATTGTAACATATGTATATACACTTGTAACGATGAAAAGTAATGGTTCAGAAAATTAGGAAATGATTGAATGAAGTGAATAAATTTAGTAACCTTATTTGTACAGCAATTACATAATTGTTTTGTAATAATTAAATATTTGTATAAGGGGGGCGTTAAGATTGGATCTTACGTTTAAAGTAGAGGAAACATGTTTTAATTACCGCGTCGGAGCAATTTGTAAACTGGATAATAAAATACTTATTCTTCAAAACAAAGGGGAACATTATTGGTATGTACCAGGCGGAAGAGTGAAAATGCTAGAAAATAGTGAGGATGCGTTACAACGAGAACTTGCAGAAGAACTAGGTGTTCCTATTAAAGGGAAGAGATTAATATGGTCAGTAGAAAATTTCTTTACACTTTCTGAGCGAAAGTTTCATGAAATTAGTTTTTATTATGAAGTAGAGCTACATGAGTTACCTGCGAGTGGAGCGGATCAATATATTTTGGAAGAAGAGGGTAGAACGTATTTGTTTAGATGGGTGCCAGTAGAAGAACTGCATACATATAACTTACAGCCTGCATTTATAAAAGAGAAAGTAAAGGATGTATCAGTTCACACAGAACATATCGTATTACAAAAGTAAACGTATTCGGAGGAGAAAACGGTGAAGGGGACTAAAAAAGAGGTACATATAAATGACAAAGTAATTCGTTACACACATATCGAAAAAGGTTCTAGTACGGTTTGTTTTATGTTTTCAGGTTCAGGATACAATTATGATAAGCCGTTATTTTATTACGCAACGATGTTAATGCTTGAACATAAAATAGATGTTGTACATATTCATTATTCTTATGATGGACAATTAATGAATAAACCAATGGAAGAAGTAACGAAAGTAATGATGGATGATATTAATCCTGTAATAAATGAAGTATTAAAAGATGAGCAATACAACGAGACTATGTTTTTAGGGAAGTCACTCGGAACAATTCCGATTGCAAATGATTTAATGAAGAGAGAAGAATTCGCGCAGTCAAAAATGATACTACTTACACCTTTACTGACGTTTGATACAATTTTTGATTTTATCTTACATAGTCGACACGAAGGGTTTTTAGTTATTGGGGATAAAGATCACCAATACAATGCAGATCAAATTGATCAGTTATATAAAACGAATTTACAGATTGAAGTTGTCAAAAATGCAAATCATTCTGTAAATGTTGGGGGATATGAAACGGAAAATTCAATTGAGGCTATAGCGAAAATAATAGGAAAACTTAAAGAAGTTGTTAGGACAAACTAACCTATTAATACATGCAAAAGAGGTGCGAATTGCACCTCTTTTACTTTAATAAGCCTTCAAAACATGAAGTAAATAATCCTTACGATTCAGCGGATTATAATCAACACGTTTTCGAGTAGGGAAGGGAGCCATAAGTTTTGTGAAACCAGCTGGCTTCGTTGTAAATATGCCTTCTCCTTCTGTAAATGAATGTAGTATTCGTTTGAAACTCTCTGTTTTCGCAACAGGTAATAATCCTGTTAACTGATAAGAATTGTTATTGAATATAGGCTCTGCAAAAGTTGCTGGAACGGCAGCGAGCTTATACATTGCGGTACTAATTGCTTGCTCCGGTACAGTTAATTCAAACGCATTAACTGGTTCATATACATATGTTGCAGCTTGTTTTAAAGCATCCATTAAAACGAGCGGTGTTAAGTTTCTAAAGTCACTCGCTGTTGTAACAGGACTAGCATAACCAGTATGTGTTAACGTGACGATAATATCTGTAACTTCCCACCCATATAATCCTTGTTTTAACGTTTGAAATACCGTATCTTCAATCGCTTTATGAAATGCTAAAGGTAGTGAGCCAAGCTCAACACCTAATTTATATGTTATACCGCAATTAAGTTCACCACGTTCAACTTTGAATCCGATTGTTGCGTAAAATGGATTCTCTTTTTCACCCATTACTTCAACAGAATTGCCTACGCCAATTGGTTTCTCGATACATACAACTCGCGTATTTGAAAAATTAACCTGCAAATTATATTTCTCATAAAGTGTTGTTTCAATTACTTCTTTTTGTACCTCACCGAAAAGGCGAATATATAGTTCATTATGAACATCGTCTTTCCAAACTTTAATGAGCGGATCTTCTTCACATAGTTCCATAAGAACAGCGTATAAATTATGAATTTGCTCTTTAGGTACCGCATCAATGGCAGCTTCCATTTGTGGTTCGGCAAAGTGAATATCTTTTATATAATCCGTACGTTCACCGATAATATCACCAATTTTAATATCATTCAGCCCCCACACTTTACAAAACTCACCGCTAGGAACGGTAGAAGTTTGAACGGTATCTCCATTATGAAATAGGCACATTTTTTTTATCTTTTCTTTATGGAATAGAGACTTACTGCGCTGTATATTAACATATTTTCTAACATGTAAGCTACCTGAAAAAACTCTTATATAAGCAACCTTTTCTCCAGAAGGTTCACGTTCAATTTTAAAAACAACACCGGATAATGGTTCCTCTTGTGCCGATGTAAGAGCTGGAATGAGAGCCGGAAGTTTTTCAAGAAGTTCTGTTACGCCCATACCAGTCATTGCTGAACCGAAAAAGATTGGATACACATTCGCTTGCTGTATTTGCTGTTCTAGTTTTTCTCTTAATAGTGCGTCCGGTATTATTTCGTTATTTACATATGATTCAAGTAACGATTCATTAAATGGTGCTAACAGTTCCATACAATCGTCATATGATTTGTATTCAATGATCCGGGCTTCTTTCGTTCCTTCGTTTAGAACAGAGTAGAAGGGGAATGCTTCATTTGAAAGAACCTCTTTTATTTGTTTCATAACTTTTTCAGTGTTTGCGCCACTACGATCAATTTTATTAACGAATAAAATAGTCGGTATGTTTAGTTTCTGTAATGTTCGCATTAAAATTTTTGTTTGTGCTTGCACACCTTCAACGGCAGAGATAACTAAAATCGCACCGTCTAGAACGCGGAATGATCGCTCCACTTCAGCGATAAAATCAGCGTGTCCAGGTGTATCAATGACATTTACTTTTACAGCATCAATAAAGAAAGAAACGACAGATGCTTTAATCGTAATTCCGCGTTGTCTTTCTAATTCCATTGAGTCAGTTTGTGTATTACCACTATCTACTCGGCCAATTTCTTTAATCACATTCGTTTCATAAAGAATACGCTCAGTCAAACTCGTCTTGCCAGCGTCTACGTGCGCGACAATCCCTATATTTATTGTTGTCATTTGTGAATATCCTCATTTCATTTTCCATTTTCAATTCCTCATTTCTATTTGTATATTGCCGCATTATCAATCACTCTCCAGTTCTTTAAATTAGTATTATTATAGTGCAATTAACATTATTTGTAACGCTACAAAGCGCCTTAATTTGGAAAAAATAAAATGAAAACAAAATGCTTGCATTCTAAATCGATATAGATTATATTAATTGACATATCAACTATTGATACATCAAATGTTTTTATTTTGATTGTAAAGGAGGGTTAATTTGACAAGTTCATGCTCAAAAGAAGCGATTATTTTATATAAATTACACTTTCTAAATAAAGAAGTAAGTTCGAAATTTGAAGGGTGTACGGGTATGAGCCAGTCTCGATTAGAGCTTATACTTCAGTTATATGAAGTAGGTGAAATTAGTCAAAAAGCACTTCAACAAGAAGTGAATATTGATAATGCTGCGATAACAAGGCATTTAAAGCAGCTTGAGGCCAATGAAATGATTGTAAGACGTAAAAATCCAGATGATAACAGAATTACGTTAGTTTCTCTTACTGAAGAGGGACGAAATAAAATTCAAGCATTTCAAGAGGAAAAAGAACGTTTTGCAGCATCTGCATTTAAAGGATTAAGTGAGGAAGAACGCGATAATCTTTTAAATATGTTAAATCACATTCAAGAAAATATAAAAGAATTATAAAAAAGGGAGAATACAACTATGACTAACTCAGTAAAAACAAATGATTTTAACGAAATTTTAACAGGACGTCGTTCAATTCGTAAGTACGACCCTTCAGTGAAAATTAGCAAAGAAGAAATGACAGAAATTCTTACAGAAGCAACACTTGCACCATCTTCAGTAAACATGCAACCATGGAGATTCGTAGTGATTGCAAGTGACGAAGCGAAAGCAACACTTGCGCCACTTGCAAAATTCAATCAATCTCAAGTAGAAACATCTTCAGCAATGATCGCTTTATTTGGTGACTTAAACAACTTTGATAACGCAGAAGAAATTTATGGTACAGCAGTAGAGCGTGGACTTATGCCAGCAGAAGTAAAAGAAGATCAAATGAAAAAACTTTCAGCTTACTTCTCTATGGTTACACCAGAAGTAATGAAAGATACAGTATTAATTGACGGTGGTCTTGTAGCGATGCAATTTATGCTAGCAGCTCGTGCGCACGGTTATGACACTTGTCCAATTGGTGGATTTGAAAAAGACCAAATCGCAGAAGCGTTTGGACTAGATAAAGAACGCTACGTACCAGTAATGCTAATTTCAATCGGGAAAGCTGCTGACAGTGGTTACCAATCAGTACGTCTTCCAATTGACAAAGTTGCTGAGTGGAAGTAATCTAATTAGGTCATAGAAATATATGGAATATGAAAGGGGAAACACCATGATTATTATTCACGCAATATTTCAAGTAGACCCAGCAAAACAACAAGCATTTTTAGAAGAAATTCAGCCACTCATTCATGGTTCAAGAGAAGAAAGTGGAAATGTATCTTATGACTTATATAAAGATACAGAAAAAGAAAGTGTTTATACGATGGTAGAAGTATGGAAAGATGAAGCAGCAGTTGCGAGCCATAATACGAGTGAACACTTCACATCTTTCGTTAGTAAAGCAGCACAATTTTTAACTGCTCCGCTTAATATAAAAGCTTATAATGGAGAATTAGTAAAATAATAAGGTAGAAAAAGATGACTTTAGCATATGGCTGAAGTCATCTTTTTTGTATAAGTAGAATCCATTTTGGACTCAGTTATGTTGATAGATAAGCGTTGCTCGCATCCTCAGTAACAGTGCTGAATTGTATGTTAAATTCGAACATTCGGTTTATTGGGATATTTTTCCGTGGTATAATTTTCTTGTAAGTAAAAGGTAGAGGGGAGTAAGTAATGGGAGAATTTCAAAGTAATTTGCATACGGCAACGCAACTTGCAACGAAAATGAGAAATGCTTCAGATAGAATGCAAAGTGCTACTAGTCGCTCTATAAATAAGGCAACGCGTACGACACTATCTGTGAACTTCCAAGCACAAGAGGCAAATCAACAAAATTTACAGATCACGAAACAATTTTGTACTGCTTTTCAACAAACAATTGATAATATCCATTCCGTAGCAAATGAATTTGAGAAAATGGATACAGGACTTCAAAAGACTTTTCAATAATGTAACAACCTACGTAAAGGGGAAAAGGTAGGGAGAAAAGATGAGTCAAGAAATTGAAACGAGAATCAGTCAATGTAATCAAAAATTACGAATTATATTTGAAGAACAAAATGAAAACCGAATTGCGCTGCAAAATCAAGAACGAGCTGAGGTTAGTTTTCATGAATGGAAAAATAGAAGTAATCGTTTATTTAACCGAATACTAGAAACTTGGCACGGCGACAAAGAAGTGTTTCACCTTTTTACGAATATGCGGCAAGAAATCGGACAGTATGAAAGAAAACTTACATTCGAATTAGAAAATGAAAAAGAGACGTTGCTTAAAGAAAAACGGCATCTCAGTGAGAAAGAAAACGACCTTTCCTATGAACAGCAGCAACTACAAAGGGAGGCCAATACATGAGTTTAAACATGTATTTGGGAGAAGTACAAAGTCAAACTCAAAGTATGAACGCTATATGTAATGCAACGATTCAAAGTATGGAACAAGCCATTCAATCTATTGATGCCTTTGCGATAGACACAGTATTACAAGGACAAACATACAGTAGTGCAAAAGCCTACCTTGTCCAAACATTTCGGCCATTAGCGCAAGGAATCATATGCTTATGTGAAGAATTAATTCGCCAAAACGAAGTATTTCCAAACGAGTTCCAAGCGAAAGTTGCTTCGACAGATGTTGTCGAACATGAAATAAGACAACAAATACAGGAAATTAATCAATCGATTGCAAGTATAGAAGCAATAGAAGTACTTACACCGATGCCTGGAGTAAGTGCGATTGTAACGGTATTAGGTGCAATGAGAAAAAAACTGGAAGAAAAACTAGAGCGTTTACAAGAATTCGAACATTCATCCAGCAACAACTACAGCACCGCCCTCCAATTAGCAGCTAGCATCACAGCCGGACTCGCTGAAGTGCAAAGCGGGAAAGGATTTAGCCCTGTGAGTGGTACGTTTAGTACACAAGGGTTGAATATGGATTGGGTGAGTTCGATTCAGGGGATTATAGAAGAAACAGCTCGAAAAAACGAGATGAAAGAAATTACTTTGCAAAAACAAGAAATGAACTTACAAGAACAGGAAGACAATAGATCATGGCATGAAAAAACAGCCATTTATGCGCAATCATTTTTGCATGGAGTTATCGAATTTTTTCAAGGTGCTGGTGATGCAGCACTAGAAAACTTTTTTGGACTACAACCACATGAGAATGATAAATTAGAAAGTAAGACAACTTACCAAGCTGGAAGGTTGGCTGGAAATGTTATATCAATAGTCGGGTCTAGTGTAGAAATGTTTGAAGCTATTTCGCTCATAGGTGGATCTAATTTCTTAACTATCGTCGCAGAAGTAGGAACTGGCGGATTAGCGTCACCAATTGTTATTCCATTAGATATAGCAGCAACAGCTACTGGGGCAAGTCTTTTTGTACATGGTGGATTTGTTTGGAATAAATCGATTCAAAATACTAAGGATACTATTCAAAAAATCCAGTCTTCTGGTGGAGGTAAGGGTGCGAGTAATCGAATACCTTCTTATGGAAAAGATTCTGTACCTAAAGGTCCATACCGTGAAGTAAATGGTTATCCAATAAAAGTGAAAGCAGGAGCTCAAGAGAAGCATATTCCTGATACACCGAACTATAAACAAGAATTAGCAAATGGAAAAAATAAGAGCATTTTCTATGGCGATAATAAAATAGCACAAGAATTGCTTGATAAGTTTGCAGGAAAAGGTGAACTATTAAAAAACGGTAGAGAAAGAGTAGACTTTGGTGAGCCAATAGGAAAATATTATGACCGCAATACTGGTGAATACCATGTGACTACTAAAGGGTTGATTCATTATGGAAAAGATGGCGCTCATATAGTACCATCAAGACCATAAAAATCATAAGAAAAGAGGATGCAAATGGGGTACGATTCTTTAATTGGAACATTAATAAATTATGAACATAGTGACATGATACTAGAATGGAAAAGTGGATTGAGGATTATTGGAGAACTAGATACAGTTTTTGAAACAGACAATGGACTAGATGAGGATGATATAAATTATACAGAATATGATGCAGCTGTATTTAAAGTAAATAATATTTTATCTCGACCTAATACAAACGAAGGTACTGTATATAATTGGTTAAAACAAGAAAAAAGTTCATTGGTTGAAATTTCTCTCTATGATGATCCGCCAAGTGCAGTGTTTTTAACTGACGGAAAAAGAGTATGGGAAAGAGAAATGTGTAAATAATAGGTGGCATTTAAACTGTTACCTTATTAGTCAAATTAGATTTAGTTAATTTTGATATATGGTTTTTAATGGAATTAGAACAGGCTACTAACATATACTCTGGTATGAAGAAAAGATATCCTAATCGTAAGCTGATTCCTTTTGCTAAAAGATTTGATAATGATGATACTGCATGTTTTGAAATCGACAAAGGAAGTAAAGTTCAATTTATTCATGATTTTACTTGTGAAGGTTTTGAACAAAGAAAAGAATTTGATGACTTTTGGGATTGGGTTGAATGTGCTATGAAATAAATGATAGATTACAATCGAAGTGAAAAAAACAATAATCAAAATCATTTAAAAATTTAATTGAATAAGTATCTTATGCTTTACGTCATGCTCCGTGGGAATACGAATTGGAGTTAGATGAGAATGGCTGGGTGTCTGTTGAGCAACTTTTACACGCACTTCACCAATCCATTGAATGGAGAGATGTGAAGATAGAAGATTTAAAAATAATGATTGAGAAATCTGAGAAAAAAGGCATGAGCTAAAAGAAAATAAAATTCGTGCGTTGTATGAACATTCTATTCCCATGAAAATGGTAAAGGAAGAAGGCGTTCCACCTAAATTTCTTTATCATGGTACATCTCCTCGCTTTTTAAATTCTATTGAATTAAATGGGCTATCACCTATGTATAGACAATATGTCCATCTTTCTGAAGATATTGTAACTGCTGAATTAGTGGGGAAAAGAAAAGATAAGCATCCTATTATTTTAGAAGTTAATACTGAAAAAGCTAGAGAAGAAGGCGTTAAATTTTATTTAGGAAATGAAAAAGCTTGGTTAGCAGATGAGATTCCTAGTGAGTTTATCGCAATTAATAAGAATTAATTGAATCTATTCTACTAGATTATGACGGCAGGAAAAAATTTTTCTTTAGGATATATATTTGAATGAACCATGTTATCTGTCTTAAAATAAACAAATAAAAGGCGAGTTACTTATGGAAAATAATCAACAAGAGAGACTTCACATTTGAGGTCTCTTTTGTTGATTTAAATTGAAAATTATTATTTAAGCGAATGCACTTTCGTACCTCGCATTTCACAGGCACATAGGCTTCAATTGATGTTATATAGTATGTTTTTCAATGTAAAGAAACATTAGAAAAAGCTGGACAATATTATTAAATAGCCGGGTTCATTGTAGAAATGTTTGAAGCTATTTCGCTCATAGGCGGATCTAATTTCTTAACTATCGTTGCAGAAGTAGGAACTGGCGGATTAGCATCACCAATTGTTATTCCATTAGATATAGCAGCAACAGCTACTGGGGCAAGTCTTTTTGTACATGGTGGATTTGTTTGGAATAAATCGATTCAAAATACTAAGGATACTATTCAAAAAATCCGCTCTTCTGGTGGAGGTGCGGCTAACGGTAAACCTAGCAGTAACAAAAATACAACTGTAGATAATTTTGATGCAAAAACAGCTACAAATAAGCAAAAAGGTAATTATGGTGAAATAAAATCTAGTGACAATTTATTGAATAATCAAAGTTTAAAAGAAGCTGGATTTGATTTAAAGCCAGTCGGAAAAAGTGCACCATCAGGCATAAATGATAAAATAGTAAAAGGAATTGATGGATTATACGAAAATGCAAATGCAGAGTCAAAGATCAAATATGTTATAGATGAAGCTAAGTTTGGTAGTTCACAATTGGGGAAAACTAAAGATGGACGACAAATGTCAAATGATTGGTTGAATGGTGCGAAGACGCGAAAAAGTAGAATATTGAAGGCAGTTGATGGAGATGCAAAATTAGCATCAAAGATTACGAAAGCATTACAAGATCAGGAAGTTGAGAGAGTGTTATCAAAGGTTGATAGTAGTGGAAATGTGAAAACATTTAGAATAGATGCAAAGGGAGACATAATTGGAGAATGGCCATAATTTAAGGCACTAGGAGGAATTGAATAGTATGAGAGATCCTTTATGTATAGAAGAAAAATGTAGAGAAGGAATAGAATATAATAAAGAGTTTATTGAGGAAAATAGAGAGGAGATTAAAAGTTTTGAAGAAGATGAAAGGAATGGTATTCAAAGAAAGGCTAAAGATAATAAAAGTCTTATAGAAGGAAGGTATCTATTAAATTTTAATTATGAGTTAGAGGATATTAACGCAAAATATTCCCTAGGAGAAGCTATCCATACAATAGAAGGAGATTTTGACAACGCTCTTATTGATTTGAGGCATATAGGGGAAAATGAAGTTGGATATTTAAATCTAATTTGGATGATATCTCTAGGGATTTTATTAGAGACGGAGAAAAAGAATCTTGTAAGTTTAGCCAAGCTAGTTGAGAAGGAAAATATGAACGACGCAGTAATCGATTTCCTCTTATGCGCTAGTAATATCGGATACACAAAAATGACGAACAGATATTATAAAGAAAATCCATATGCAAAAACGAGAGAGATTATAGAACTTGCACAAACAGATAAAAAAGAAGCGTCTAAAAGATTGCAAACGTATATGGAGAAAGAATGGTTTAAAGGCCATTATGATTATGAATGGAAAAATGCGCATAAAGAACCTGGATATGTAGGGTATTGGAGCTTTGAGACAGCTGCAATAGTAAAGATACTCGGACTTGATGATACAAGTTTAAAAGATAATAATCATTATCCATATGATTTGGCACATTATAAAAATGAAATGAAATTCAAACATATAGACCTAAGTGAATATCACTATGAAGATGAGACAGAAGAAATCGAGGATATAGTAGAAGGAATTGAACATAATCCTGCATTGGAAAATATTATTCCGCCAAAATGGCATTCATTGGTCAATGAATTGATTCATGACTATGAGAATATGGATGATAGTAGTTTTTATGAAAAATACAAAAAAACGATAGGAATAGGTCAAGTGTGGTTCTTACCACAAGAGTATGAAGAAGAAAATGAGCAAAAAAATCTATTAGGAAGTTTAATTGTGTTTGCCCTGACGGTAAGAGATTATATATTACAATTGGATTATAAAGAGGATTTAGAGGACTACATTGATAATCTTAAAATTTTCTGGAATGGATCAGAAACAAAGTTAATTCAATTTATGTTAGAGAATGATCAAAATTATTATGCATGGGTACCAAAAGAAGCAAACATCCCAAATATGTATGAAGTGAAGATTGAGAGTGTCGATGTAGAGGAAGTTCTATAACGAGCAAATCAAAATGTTGTGTATCATGGTAACGCTGAAAAACTAAATTATACGGAATTTAATGAATTAAGAGATTGAAAATAGTGGTAGTTTGGAGAATCCAACTGCCACTATTTTTGTGTTTACGAATGGTTCTGTAAATTAAGTAGAGTATTTCAGAGTGTATATATTATGTAGGAGAAGTAAATAAGTTAAAGGCGCTAAATAAAATCGGTCATATCGCAAAGACATCAAGTGGAATAAGTACATTTGCTAATGCAGTAAAACTAGCAAAAGAATTGAAGCCTACGCTTGAAATGTTACAATCATTTAAGTGAGAGGCTTCCTATGCACTCTCTAGTGTTGGTGGAACTATTGTAACCAAAATACCACAAGGTGAATTAATAGAAGCTTATTATAAGTTTGCGGAGTCTAAAGATGGTAGTAAGGGTAAAACTGGTGAAATAGCTAAGGAATCTAGAAAAGTAGCCCAAACATTAGAAGCAGCTAGAGCACAACAACGTACGGTAATAGAATCAGTAGAAAGTGGCGAAGTAGCTTTAAAAACAACGAAGCGTAAAGGAAATTATGGTGAAATGAAGATGGATGACTTTTTTGAAAGTCAAACATATACTAGAATTAGTGATGATCGTGTATTAACATTAGATCAAAAAGTTGTTAAGGGAATAGATGCTGTATATGAAAATTCATCTCCGCCACCTAAGTATGTGATAGCGGAGGCTAAGTATAACACATCCAAATTAGGAAAAAAAATGATGGTAAGCAAATGAGTGAAGATTGGATTCTTGGAAGTGAAAGGTTAGATAGTACTTTGTCAAAAGAAAAAGCAGATGAAATTGTGGAAGAGATGTTGCTGAATCCAGAAAATGTTCAAAGAATTGTTATTCAAGTTATGCCTGACGGAACGATTGTGAAGAAAATTCTTGAAGTATAAAAGGTGGAAAAGAAATTATGCTAAGGGATAAAATCAAAAATGATATATATTTTAACAAATTTATCAATTATGAGGAAAAGAGAATAGAAAAGTTTTTATTATTGGTTGAAAAGGTTATTGAGGAAAGAGGCAAAGATGATAAAGGTGTAAAGAATGGATATATAGCGTTACAAGGGTATCATTTTAATAAATTAAGGGCAATGTACTCTGCGGGTTGTTCTATCCAAACTATTCGTGATTTTTTACCTGAAGTAATAAATATAATGGAAAAAGTGTGGAATAAAGAAAGTGGATATATACGTATGTTATGGATAATATCTATAGCAGTAATGCTAAATGTTGAAGATAAAGAATTTAATAGACTAATAGCAATGGTAAGGAAAGAAGGATTAAATGATTATCTGATTAATTATTTTATTGCTTTTAGAAATAGTGAGCCATCAGATTTTTATGAGCAAAGTGAGTTTTATGTAAAATATCCATATTTCAAATTAAAAGAAGTAATTGAGAGTAATAAAAATTCACAAGAGAAATCTATAAAAAATTTAGAGAAATATATAAAGGAGTATTGGTATAAGGGACATTTAGAAGAAGCATGGTACGATGCACATGAAAATAAACATGACATTTATAGTGGTTACTGGAGTTTTGAAAGTGGAGCAATCGCTAAAATTTTAAAATTAGATGATTCAACCTTGAAAGATAGTTCATATTACCCTTATGATATGGTGCATTGCCAAGAAAAATAAATGTTGGAATCCACAGTGATAAATTTTAACACTGTGGATTTTTTAGTTTGTATTAAAGTAGGTATAAGGGTAATGTTGGTAATGGATCCAGTGAGCTAGATGTAAGAGCTAATTAGGAAATATGTACGAGATGTTGAAACGCAGACGAATTATGAATTATCACTGGATTTTTTTATCTAAATATCCATAATATCTAATTGAATGTTAGTAAATTCATAAACATATTGTTATCACCTTCTATTTATATCTGTATATATAAATTAATTGAATGGTTTAATTAAATCTTCAATAGGCCATATCACAAAAGGAGCAAAAGCATCAAGTGGAGTAAGTACATTTGCTAACGCAGTAAAACTAGCAAAAGAATTGAAGCCTACGCTTGAAATGTTACAATCATTTAAGAGAGAGGCTTCCTATGCATTCTCTAGTATTGGTGGAACTATCGTAACCAAAATACCTCAAGGCGAATTAATAGAAGCTTATTATAAGTTTGCGGAGTCTAAAGATGGTAAGACTTCAGAACCATACGATATAGTACCGTATAGGCCAAGCAATTCACCATTAGAAAATCATCATGGAGTTATGGATGTATGGGCTAAACATAATGTCCCTGATTATGTTAGTAGAGGGGCGAATACTCCAACTATAGCTTTAACTAAAGAGCAACACAATGCTACTAAAGCTGTTTATAGACAATGGCTCTTTGAAAAAACAGGGAAAAAGGTTGGAGGTAAAGTAGATTGGAAATCTGTTTCACCAAAAGAAATACAAGAATTGACGGAAAAAATGTTTGATGCTGCGAATGTACCACGTTTAGCTAGACAAGAGTATTATAGGGCCTTTAATCAATATAATTTTAGGGAGTAATTTAGATGGAAAATATTAATCAGTTGATTAAAAAAGTAAAATCATTACCTAATTGTCGAGTTCAGGAGCCTACAGAATTACCGATAATTGATAAGAATAAGCATATGCTACCAGGTGATTTAAAAGAATTTTATAGTCTTTGTGGTGGTCTAACTTTATTTGAAAATGAGGAATATCCTATTCATATTGTTACCCCAGAGGAGTTTATTTTGGCTAATCCCGTAATTGTAGGAGAGTTATGTGAAGAAGATATTTCATCAAATTGGTATATTATATGCAATGATGGTAAGGATGAATATTTAACAATAGATCTTAGTGAAGAAAGACTAGGTAGATGTTATGATAGTTTCTTTGATCGACATGGAATAGTTGGGGAGTCGCAAATTATCGCAACTTCATTCACTGACTTACTTGAAAAACTTATTAAGAATAATGGACAATATTGGTATTGGCTAAAGAGTGAATTTGAATCACTTGGAGATGCTTATGATGATCAAGAGTGAAAAAGAGAGCCTTTAAGTGGGATAAGAAAGTGAAAGAGTTTTTGAAAGTATGTACTCTATGATGGTTGTACCATCATGGAGTACTATGTGCAATGATAGAATAAGAAAACGAGGTACGAGCTTTGGCGAGATGACATTTTACTGGGTGCTGAATATAAACACATGGAATATATATTAAACTAACGAACTCGTACAAACTCGTAAGTTTTAACGTAGTAGTTGGCACGACATAGAAAAGGTAGTTGGAATGGAGAAAATCCAATTGAAGGTCGAGAATATTATGTCGAGTTAGAAATAGGAAATACAGTAGTGTGGGGAGAAGAGTTTTAATATTAGAAATATTATTGGTGTTTATAGCGAAAGTCTATATAAGGCAAGTTGAGGAATGTAGATTGAGTGAGCAAATTCAATAGAAGTGGAGAACATTTATTTGAAAACAATAATCAAAAATATAGGTAATAAAAATATAAAAGCTAAAGTAGAAGAACCTTTAATTTTTCATGTAGAAACACTATTTAATTTATTATCTAAAGTAGAAGATAAATTAATAGATGGATTTTCAATACAAATTGGATGGTCTGTTTATAGTTTATATAAGTATGAAGAGTATTATCAAATTATTACCCGGGATTATACTAAAAATCCTTTTAAAGATAAGACGGAAGACTTAACGATTGCATTATGGGTACAACTTGAGCAATCACATTGCTTACGCCGATTAAATATGGAGGGGGAATTAATAAAATTTAATGATAAGATTGTGATAGCGAAAGACGTGTTGCAACAAGAAGAGTTTTATTTACAAAGATCTAGTGGTTGTGATGAAGATGATTCGGGTTGGTATATAGGTCCTATCAATGAAGAAGTATCAGGAGAATTAGAGACCATATACGCCTACGAATTATTAAAAATGAAACCTGCAATTATTCAAGTACTAGCTTTACCTTATAATTATTTAGTAGTTTTTGAGAAAGACGAAATTAAATCGATTTTAAATGAAAGTGATATTGATATTTGGAGTGAAATAGAAAG
>NZ_JBNLYC010000036.1:0-39278 GCF_050172015.1 Bacillus sp. GMa5/1
GAGAAGTAAATAGAGTCACTAAAGCCAGAAATAAAGGAGTAAAATAGTCATGAAATATCCATATAGTTTTGAAGTGCTTAACAGTAGTGATTTAGTTATGAGACTTCCTCAAGAAATTAAACTTGTTGAAACTTTTTTAGGAATTGAAGTTACAGCTTTTGGAGATTGGATTTTAGAAGAAATACATAATGTTTTAAACGGAGAAAAAAATTATGTAGTAGTAAATGGCAATATTTGTGGTTTAGAAATTCGGAACGACACAACTACTGTATTAGACAATTTAGCCGAAGATGGTAAAGGAGAATATTGTGAGATTGAAACAATGGAATTGGTAGAATTAATTCATATTTGGTTAAATAAACGAAAAGAATATAAGAAAGATAAAAAATAAAAGAGTGTAATAAATTAAATAGCTGACCTCTTCATGTGAAGTCGACTTTATTTTTTATTCATATACATTTTAATCACAAGGCATATTAATATATGTTCCAAACTTTACGCGTAGGGTTTCCTACGCTATTTATTTTGCTCATTGAGGACAATCTTTCCTTCCCTTCCTATATGTTTTACCCACAACAATAGTTTATATCAAGATATATTTTACATAAAACTACAAATCATTATTTACTGTATTGCCCTTAGTTACGGAAACAATTATACTAGATGTAATCGAAATAAATAATCTGAATATTCTCAGAATTAAAGGTGGAAGTTTTACTATCTACAAATAGAATTAGAAATATGTCCACTAAATAGATTAGAAAACGATAATAACATTAGGAGGATTACGATGCCCCAGCTTGATTCATTACATCCCACTGTAGAAAAAATAATCAATAATATTGAAAAAATAATGGTCGGAAAACGAAAAGAAACCATCTTAGTTTTGACAACTCTCTTAGCTGAAGGTCATGTGCTATTAGAAGATGTTCCTGGTGTCGGGAAAACAATGCTAGTACGTGCTCTTTCTAAATCCATTGATGCTGATTATAAGCGAATTCAATTTACACCTGATTTATTGCCGTCAGATGTAACAGGAGTTTCTATTTATAATCCGAAAGAGCTCCAATTTGAGTTCAAGCCTGGACCAATTATGGGGAATTTTGTACTTGCTGATGAAATTAATCGTACATCTCCAAAGACACAATCTGCTTTACTTGAATGTATGGAAGAAGGCAATATTACAATAGATGGTATTACAAGACCTTTACCAAAGCCGTTCTTTGTCATGGCTACACAAAATCCGGTCGAATATGAAGGAACATATTCTCTACCAGAAGCTCAGCTCGATCGTTTCTTATTGAAACTAAAAATGGGATATCCTACACCAGAAGAAGAATTTGAAATTTTAAACCGGATGGAAAAAACAAATCCACTCTCTCAATTACAGACCATTACTACAATAGAAGAATTACTTTATTTACAACAAAGCGTACGGGTAGTAAGTATGGACAAAGCAATTAAGCATTACATTGTAAAGCTTGTTAATCAGACTCGTACGTACAGTTCTATACAGCTAGGTGCAAGTCCACGTGGCTCAATTGCTTTAATGAAAGCTTCACAAGCTTATGCATTTATCCATGGCAGAAATTATGTTATTCCAGACGATGTTAAACTTTTAGCTCCTTACGTTTTAGCGCATAGGCTCATTCTAAAAATGGAAGCAAAATTTGAAGGAATAACTGGCGAACAAGTTATCGCAAAAATCGTTGCACGAACTACCGTGCCTACTCAAAGGGCGATGAACCCTTGATGAAACGAATGCTGCGAGCGCTATATCACGTTATGAAGTTATTGCTACTCCCTTTATGCCTAGTCTTAACATTTGTGTACGCTATGTTTCAAGGAGGGTTTGTCAGTTGGTTTTTATTTTACAGCATAATTCCCATTGCCCTTTATTCACTACTACTCCCCTTCTACGCTTTACGGGACGCTGAAGTAAAGCGAATAACAAACCAAAATGGATATGTAGTAGGAGAACAATTTGTAAGCACGATTACAATAAAAAGAAAATTTCCTTTTCCCTTACTTTATTTAGTTATAGAAGATGAACTGCCACCACAATTTATAAGTTGTAAACAAATAAAGATGAATAAGGTAGTACTCTTCCCAGGATTGAAACGAAATATTTCGTTTCAATATGTTATTGACACAATCCCTAGAGGCGAGCACACTTTTTCAAGCGTTCGTGTCAAAACTGGCGATTTATTCGGCATGATGGAGAAAGAAGTAACTTTTTCAGTTCCAAATACATTTTTAGTCTATCCCCAGTATGTAGATATAGCGTATCGACAATTGGAAAATCATTTCGAACAAGGAGCGCTTTCAGCAAATATAAATTCAGCAAAAGACTCTACAATCTCGGTCGGTGTCAGAGACTATAAACCTGGCGATCGCTTTTCATGGATCGATTGGAAAGCAACTGCACGAACAAACAATATTATGACAAAAGAGTTTGAACAACAGCGCAGCCATAATATCATGATATTCATAGACAGAACCGAGTCTCCTCTATTCGAATCAGTCGTCACATTTACTGCCTCTATCGTAAGGGCTGTCTTGAAACAAAATTCACCAGCATCATTCGTGTCTATCGGAAAAGAACAAACTATTTTCCCTTTAGACAATGGAGATACGCAGTTACAACAAATCCTTTGTCATTTAGCAAAAGTACAAGCAGACAGTGTATTCCCGCTCTCCCAGAGTGTAGACATGGAACTAAGAAAAATTTATGAGCCCGTCACGGTTATACTCGTGACCAGTAATCTTTCTCCCGATATTCAAAAGGCGGCTGATTGTGCTGCTATAAGAAATAGAAAATGTATGGTTTTTGTCGTGAAAGAAAAAGCGAATCAACTTTCACACCGAGAACTCAGTATACTAGAAACTCTAAAAAAACGACAAATATTTGTAAACACGGTTTATGAAAACCGGTATACAAACGTGTTTTTTGAGGTGAACAAATGATGATATTACAAGCAAAATACAAGTGGGATACGAACAGATTCTTCATGCATGCATGTGTATTTCTTCTTTTACTAGAATGGCTAAGACCTCTTATAGGTATTACAAATGTAGGTAGATTAGATATTTTCGTAACATTTATAGGAATTTGCTTCGCTCTCTCTTTTTTTCAAACGAGGTGGCAGATTCCTATAAAAATTGTCACAGTCTTATTTATCATTCATTCCCTATATTATAAAAATGCTTTTATAAATCCATCTTGGCTAACAACATTCTTTTCTGATATGTTTCGAAATTCCTCCCTGTTTTTCCAAGGGAATTTACTAGATATTTCTCCAGTTTTTCCGACGGTTTTATTTTTTCTCTCATTTTGGTTTTTGAGTTCTTTCACTTCATTTTGGATTATTCATAAAAAACGTGGGTTTCTATTCCTTGTATTGACTATTATTTATATCGCAACTTTTCATAACTTACATTTATACAATGCAAACTACGCTATTATTCGTACTGTTGTCATCGGCTTTTTTATGCTTAGTCTTCTTCAAGTAGAACGAATAAAAGAACGTGAACACTTACAAAATTATGCTAGAGAAATCTCAAAATTACTTAGACCACTTACAATATTTATCGTATTATTAGCAACCATTGCATACTTTGCTCCAAAATTTGGCCCTCAATGGCCAAACCCAATGGATTTTTTAAAATTCAACACATCTGAAGCAAGTAAAGAACAAAAAATTTCTACAATTGGGTATGGTTTAGATGACTCGCGATTAGGCGGTCCTTTTAAGGCGGATCCTACAGTTGTTTTCACAGCACGAACGCAAAACAAACAATATTGGAGAGTAGAAACAAAAGATTTTTATACAGGAAAAGGCTGGGAAATTTCTGAAAATCCGAAAAAGATTTCTTTTAAAAATAAAAACGACGTCGTAAGCTGGTACGAACAAAATACAAAAATGAAAACGACTGAGGCAACAATTACCATGCAAAAAAGTTACCCTCACCTTACCTATCCAGCAGGATTAGTATCAGTTGAGGCTGCTTCTGATGTATCATACAGTGTTGACCCGTTTTCAGAAAAAATTTATACAATGAATGGAGACTCTTCTACTACTTTACATTCGTATAAAGTAACATATGAGATCCCTGAGTTTTCCATAGAAAACTTGAAAGCTGTAAAAACAAATGAAGGTCAAGAAACAAATCCTTATTTTATGACAAAGTACACACAACTTCCCAAGTCATTACCACAGCGCGTAAAAGACTTGGCTGTCAATCTTACAAATGATAAAGACAACCGATATGATAAAGTATTAGCTATTGAAAATTACTTCACAGACAACTCTTTTACATACGAATCAACGAATGTCTTATTCCCTGCCAAAAGCCAAGATTATGTAGATCAATTCCTTTTCGATACAAAAAGCGGCTACTGTAATAATTTTTCGACGTCTATGATTGTACTACTTCGTTCTGCCGGGATTCCAGCTCGCTGGGTGAAAGGCTATACAGAAGGAACTCTTGACAATACACTTGCCTCTGCAGAAGGTGAGGATGTTTATACAATCACGAACGATAACGCACACTCTTGGGTCGAAGTATATTTCCCAGAATACGGATGGATTCCATTCGAACCGACAAAAGGATTTACTAATCCCTATAATTTTATAAATAATACGCCTGCTCCTATTTCACAAAATAGCGAAGCAAATAATTCTAATAACGAGCAAATACAACAACGAAATAATGAAGCAAAACTTAAAAGTTTAATTGAAAATACAGAAGAAGCTTCTACTAAAAAGGTCACAAATTCTAAAACTAGTTTTTCTTGGTGGTACGTATTCCTCTCTACGATACTAATTAGTATTATAGGATACATTCTCTTCACCACTAGAATGAAATGGATGACATTTCTTATTATTCATTTCTATAAATACCGAAAAGATGATGCTGTTTATCAAAAAGCTTACGGTGCACTTTTAAAACAATTTGCGAGAATTGGCATACCACGGGGTGAAAGTCAAACATTCCGAGAATACGCTCTCCATATCGATACACTTTACAACTCGGCCGATATGCAACAACTTACTGCCAGTTATGAGAACGCTATGTATCAACAGGGACAGGCTACGGTAGAATGGAAGAAATCCGTACACTTATGGGAAGTGCTTATGAAAAAAGCAGGTTCTCTACCTAAATCAGATGGCTTTGATACAGTTATTTAATCTTGAAAATTTGAGTTTAAAGAAAACGTCTCAAAGAACTACATTGTTCTTTGAGACGTTTTTTAATAAAGTGAAACTCCTACTTATTCCCCAAGCACCTTCTCAATCTCAACCTCTAAATCTACCGGCTTCGTCTGCGGAGCAAAACGCCCTACTACTTTCCCGTCTTTTCCGATTAAAAACTTCGTAAAATTCCATTTCACTGCTTTCATACCAAGTAAACCTGGTGCTTGTTCTGTCATGTATGTATATAGAGGGTGAGCCTTATCACCTTTCACATCAACCTTTGCAAACATCGGGAAGTTTACACCGTAGTTTAATTCACAAAAACTAGTAATGTCCGCTTCTGTACCTGGTTCTTGTCCCCCGAATTGGTTACAAGGAAATCCGAGTATTTCGAGTCCTTGGTCTTTATATTTATCATATACCTCTTGTAATCCTTTATATTGCGGTGTGAAACCACATTTACTAGCTACATTTACAATAAGAAGTGCTTTTCCTTCGTAATCTTTTAACGATTTTTCTTCATCGGTAATTGTTTTAGCTGAAAAATCATAAACTGTCATTGTCTTTGCCCCTCTCTTCACTATCATTCTATGTTTATACTATACTACATTCGTGAATATACATCTCTTATTACGTACTTATAAGATATAATGATAACGCTTTATTTCCGTTCAAAATTCGACACATACTACTAGACTTTTATGATGGAAAGTTTTACAATTGAAATGTGAACAAAATGTGACAGTTTATATTCCATTATAAAAGAAAAGGATGGTGTCCATTATGAAAACTGCACAACATGAAACGATTTCAAATCGCGAGTTTTATTTCGTACTATATATGATGTTATTGTATGTTACTGGCTGGGTAATCGATGTAAATGGTTTATTCTTAAGCTCCTACTTTAATTTAGCAGGAGAAATTATGCTTCCATTAGTAGGCGGGATTGTTGGACTGTTCATTATGTCTATTAATAAACAACAAACGAAATAATAATATTACAAAAAGGCAGAAGACGAGCTTCGTTTTCTGCCTTTTTTCTATTTTATCGTATAATAGAAACATGCAGTATATAAGGAGTGGTAAATATGAAAAAAGTAGAGCAATTATCTTCTCACCTATATCTGATTGATGATTTCGATTTACAACATAATGAACGAACAGGTACGTACGTTTTATTAGGTGACGATATTACTTTAATTGAAACTTGTGCAGCCCCTTCTCTTCCGTATATTTTAGACGGCTTACAACAATTACATATTGATTTAAACGATGTTAAAAACATTATCGTTACACATGTGCATTTAGATCACGCTGGCGCAGCTGGTTTAATGATGGAGAAGTGCCCAAATGCTACGTTATATGTGCATTCTCGTGGTGCTCGTCATATGATTGATCCAACAAAACTCATTTTAGGTGCAAAAGCTGTATACAAAGAAGATTTTGATAAACTATTTGATCCAATTCTTCCTATAGAAGAAGAACGTGTTCGTATTGTACAACATGGTGATACGTTAAAAATTGCCGAAGAACGTATCCTTACATTTTACGATACACCGGGGCATGCTAAGCACCATATTAGCATTCACGATTCATTAACAAACGGGATTTTCACTGGTGATACAATTGGAATTTATTATAGAGAACTCGCAAACGTTGGTGTAGAACTGTATCTACCATCAACGTCCCCTTCACAATTTCAACCAGATGCGATGATTGCTTCTAAAAATCATATTCAAAGTATGGATGTAGATACTATTTATTTCGGTCATTACGGCGCATCCTCTCATGTTACAGAAGTATACAATCAATTGGAACATTGGCTACCTATTTTCGTTCAGACTGGTAAGGAAGTCTTTGAAAAGTATAATGATTTCGATGAAGCGACTAAAGCTTTACAAACTTTGTTAATGGATAAAATATCTTCTCATCTTACAAAGTTAAACGTTCCATCAGATCATTCCGTTTATAATATTTTACATCTAGATATAGAAATTAGTGCAATGGGCATTATTGATTATTTCACGAAGCAAGAAAAAGCAAACTCCACTATTAACTAACAGTAAAAGAAGAGATATACAACAGTAGTTATTGTATATCTCTTCTTTTTTTGAATATATTTTGAGTAAAGGATGGTGGAATATAATGCAAAAAGTGATGCTATACCTCTGCTTTACATTATTTATCGTCTTATTATTATTTGTAGGAGTAAAAATTCAATTTTATTTAGATACAGACACGCAAGTGAACTTTAACGTTTATCCAAGATTATTCTACTTTACACTCTTCCCTCTTATAGTTGGCATTTTATTACGATTCCTTCAATCTATTAATCGCGAAACAAGTAAACAAAACTGGAGCTTTCAACCGGATAAATTTATTGCTATTACAGTGCCTACACTATTCATTTCCTTTTCCCCAGCACTACTCTTTTCACCACTTGCAGAATACCTACCTTATTTAGTTAATATTATTCTAATAAATACAACTTTTGTTACGATAATTAGTTTAATAGCTGGTTATTCTCTTTTAGATTGTTTTATACAAAAAGATAATGCAAATATGAAAAAGTATAATTGAACACTCTTTTTTGTTTCAATAAAAAAGCTCAAAGCTAAGGCTATGAGCTTTTCTAATTATTGCACCTTTTCATTTACATATTCCATAAACTGCTCTGCTTTAATAAATCTTTCTTTGTACGCTTCAGGTACTTCTTCTATTGTTATCCCCCCACTCGATTTCGTTTTTACTAAAACGGTTTGATATGACATTAATGCTTCCATATATTGTTCATACTCTTCAGGAGTTAATACCTCTTTACTAGACTTATGGCCATTTAATTTATCAAAATACGGATGAAGCTCCATTACCACCTTTTTCAATTCCTCTTTTTTAGCCGGTAATAATTGATCATAATCAATATTACCGTTCGAATCTCCGTACGTAAGTTTTGCATTTGTTAATTTTTTTAGTTCTTTTGTAAACTCTTCATATTCCTTCGTACCCATTTCATCTTTCGCCTCTGATAATTTTGCACTAAAACGCATATACGCCTCTAATGTCATCGTTCCGGCATGTTTTTTTAAATTCTCGAAAGATCCGTATATACCATCCGCCATAATAGATTGATACGCAAAACCAGTCGTCGGGATTAAAAGAGCTGCTGCAAGTACTCCTGCGATAAGGCGTTTCTTCCTCTTACTCCGCCCGTGCTTCATTTTTATTTGTACGATTACTTTTTCTTTTAAATCCGGCGGGGCAACAATACCTTTTGCTTCTTCTTGTATAGATTCCCTAACTCTACAATCTAAACTCATTTCACATTCCCTACCTCTCCTAAAAAGATTTCTTCTACTTGCTCTTTTTGACGTAGTTTCTTTAATGCCGCATGAATTCTAGATTTCACAGTACCAATTGGAATATGTAATATTTGTGCTACTTCTTCTTGTGAATAATCATGTAAGTATCTTAAGATAATAACTTGTTTCAATTTATACGGTAATTTATGAATGAGTTCAATTAGTTTTTGGTTTGATATTTTACTTACAACATCGTTAGAAAAATCAATTTGCACTGACTTTCTTTGCTCTTCTGCTTTTTTTATAATTCGTAGTCGCATCCACCTCTTTCTTCTATAAGAGTGTATTTGTTTAATCGCAAGTCCAATTAGCCAAGGACGAAATGGCTTCTCGCTATCATACTTACGAAGCGATTCATATAGTTGTATGTATATTTCTTGAACGACATCATCTACATCCGTTTTATCCTCTATTAAAAAATGTGCTGTTTTATATATTTCTTGAATCGTTTTATCATACAACTTGCTATATGCTTCTTTATTTCCTGATAAAGTTAATTGGATTAAATGTGCGTAATCTATTTCACCCTTCATATTCCAGCCCTCCTTTGTCTTACACTATATATTGGAAAGTAATTCATATTTCGTTCGATTTTTTTAAAGTTTTTTTATATAAATTAATATTATGATTCATTGAGTTCATAAGCTTCACTTATAACCACACATAACTATTATATATTTTTCCAATTTCTGATAAAGATTTAAAATAATTTATATAGTCAAATTTAGGAGGAGATATGATGAAAGCTATCGTTGTAACGTCGTTCGGTGGTCCTGAAGTGATGAAATATACAGATTTGGATATACCGTCTATTTCAGAAGATCAAGTTTTAATTCGCGTTGTTGCTACTAGTGTAAATTTCGCTGATATTAAATCACGTTATGGTAAAAAAGGAAATAAAGCACTACCTTTTATTCCAGGTATAGATGCCACTGGTATTGTAGAACGTGTCGGTTCTCATGTGAAAAATATTCACCCTGGACAACGTGTCATTGCTTTTCCTCAAAATGGATCTTACGCAGAATACGTTGTTGCAAATGAAAATCTTACTTTCGTATTACCCCATGAAGTTGACTTTCAAACTGCAGCCGCTTGTCCAATCGTATCTTTTACAAGCTATAATTTACTCGCAAATGTTACAAGGCTTCAACAAGGTGAATCTGTACTCATTCATGCGGCTGCTGGCGGAATTGGCACTACTGCTATTCAACTTGCTAAACTATTAGAGGCTGGAACAGTTATAGGCACTGTCGGAAGTGAAGCAAAAAAAGAAATTGCTTTAGATGCTGGAGCTGATTATGTTATTTGTCATCAAGATGAAGATTTTGTAGAGAAAGTCAATGAACTGACAAATGGTGAAGGGGTTGATGTAATTTTAGACTCTATTTCTGGAACGGTTTCTGAAAGAAGTTTAAACTGCCTTGCTTATTACGGTCGCCTCGTTCATTTCGGTAATGCTAGCGGTGAAATTGGTAACTTTCAAACGAAAGATTTACATGCAAGTTGCCGCTCTATACTCGGTTTTAGCTTTGGAACCACACGAAAAAAGCGTCCTGAACTGCTCCAAGAAACTGCAAATGAAGTTTTCCGTTATTTGCGTGACGGACGTTTACAAATTAAGGCTACGAAATCTTTTCCACTTCAAAATGCAGGGAAAGCACATGAATGGGTCGAAAGTAGAAAAAGTACAGGGAAAGTAATACTAACTGTTTAGTCCTCTTCCTGAAATGAATACTGGAAACAGAGGTGGCATTCATGGGATCACGAATTATGCATGTTATTATCGCTAGTGGTATTGCTGAGAAACTATCAATTCACGATAAGACTTCTTTCTTACTTGGAGCTGTAGCCCCTGATGCTGTTCATTCAAAAAAAGAAAAAGGAACCTCACATTTTTATGCCGGTACAACGAAGAACTATACGAGAAGAATAGATTATGATTCATTTTTTCATAAATATGAATCACATATAGATTCCCCATTTATTTTAGGCTATTATACCCACCTCATTGCCGATGATAATTGGCTAAGTGGATTTTTTCTACCTTGGCTAAAAAATAGAATAGAGAATGACGAAACTATCGCACCCCTGTACTATAACGATTTTAAATTGTTAAATGCAAAGTTGCTTCATCATTACGATCAAGAACAACAGCTTTTCTCTCTTCTCAATCAAGAGGCTCACATTGTGGATATTGAAGAGGTTTCTAAAGAAAACGTTTTAGCTTTTCGAAAGTATCTTTTTGAAGATATGTTGTATCCAAAGCAACATCTGCATGAAGACTTACAAGTATTTACGTTTGATCAAATCGTTGGCTATATTGAGACAGCTATTGAAAAAGGAGTATTTTTTATTAAACAACTCTCTAATGAAAAATCCACTTCAAAAATTTAATCCCCCTCAAATATATTTGAGGGGGATTTTCACATAGCAATATTATTATTGGTTCTTCTCCATAACTGCAAAATAATTCCCTTCGCTATCAGCAAAGTTAAACACTTTACCAGAAGGCATAGTTACCATTTCTCCAACAGTAACATTTTTATTTGTTAAATCTGTATATAGTTGATCAAGATTTTCTGAGAAGAACATTAAAGACGGTGTACCAAGATTCAATTCTGGGCTCATTTTCGAAATAACTTCTTTATTATGTAATATAATGCTCGTTTCCGCACCGCTTTTCGGAGCGATTTCAATCCATCTCATTCCTTGCTTATTATCTTCCTCTGCAACTACATGAAACCCTACCTTCTCCGTCCAAAAATTTACTGCCTCATCTTGATTATTTACATATAACATAATTTGTCCTACTTTATGAATCATTACATTTCCCCCTAATGGTTTTTATATTCTATGTAGCTTTCTACAAATACTATCGTTATTCCTTTTGAGTTGGTATGTACTTCTTTGCAAAATTTATCGACTGACTCATCCCATCCAGTTCATCAAAATAATCATTTCTTTCAATCATGTTATATCCGTCGAATCCAATTTTATCTAATACTTTGAAGAATATATCGAAATCTACTTCACCATTCCCTGCTGCGACTTCTATATACTTAGTTGAACGATCACTTTTCACTTCTTTACAATCTTTAATATGAGTTTGTACTATATAATCTTTTAATAGTAATAAACCTTCTCCCGGATTTTCATTTACATCACTTATTAAATTTGCTGGGTCAAAGTTAACAGCTAGTCCTTTCGAGTTTGCAGTTTCTAAAAATCGTTTTAATACTATTGCTTTTTCAGATCCCGTCTCAATGGCAAAGAATCCTCCAAATCTGAACGCTAAGTCCCCTATTTCATTACAAACACGTAGCATTTTATCATAGTAGGCACTTTTTTTATCATCTGGAACTTTCCCAATATGAGCTGTTATGATCTTTGCCCCAAGCTCCAAACCTCTGTCAGTAATATATTTAAACTGATCTATTGCACTCTCAGCTTCTATTCCCATAATTCCATTTTCTCCAAAACTAATTGCTAATGATGGAATCTTTATTCCATTAAAAGATACGCTTTTCTTTAAAGCATTCCACTCTGCCATTGGAATATTAGCTAAGTTAAAGTTTTTATTCATAGCATATAATTGAATATATTCTAACCCCCATTCTCTCGCCTTTTTTATTCCTTCGTTTACTTCAATATATTTCGTATTCAAAAACATTCCTAATTTCCTATCCATATATGTACCTTCTTTTTATTATTTCGCATCATTTTAATATACGACTTTTTTATATTATTTCCTCGTATAAACCAAATAAATAAACTACCCTTTTTTCGATACTCCCAGTAGAAGCATATATATGATAGGCACATTAAAAACACTAATACAATTCCCATTATCACTTGTTTACAAACAAAAAAGACGTAACTACAAATAGTTACGCCTTCTCCATCATTTATCTAGGCTTTTTCTTCCCAGTAAATGCTGGTTTCTTTTTCTTTGGTGCTTTCGGTTTCGTTTCTACAAATGATCCTTTGAACATTTCTTGCTTCGTAAATACGATGCCTAGTTTTTTCGCAAATTGCAGTAATTTGCGCTCTTCTTGTGGTGTTACAAGAGATACGACAGTTCCTTCTTTGCCCATACGTCCAGTACGTCCTGAGCGGTGAATATATTGGTCTACTGTGTCTGGTAATTCTAGGTGAATTACGTGTGTTAAATCGTCAATGTCGATACCGCGCGCTGCAATATCAGTAGCAAGTAGAATTTCTAATTTCCCTCCGCGGAAAGCACGCATTGTCGCTTCACGCTCTTGTTTACTTGCTTCTGCATGAAGAGCCGCTGCTTTCATTTTACGGAATTTCAATTTCTCAGTAATTTCATCTAAACGGAATGGGTCGTTTAAGAAAGCAACTGCTTTTACATCGCCCATATGCATAATTCTTCTTACGTAATCATTTTTTTCGCGTCGCTCACAAATGATATACGTATGCTCAACTAAGCTTTTTGATTCTGCACGTGTTACACGTACTAATTGTGGTTCAACTGCTAAATCACGTGCCGCATCTTCTGCCGCTTTTGTCATTGTCGCCGAGAAGAATACTAATTGACGATCGCGCATCGTTGATTTAATTACATCTTGCACTGCGCCCATCATTTTTTGCTTTACAATTTGATCAAACTCATCAAATACAATTGTTTTTACTTCATGCATTTTTAGCTTTTTCATACGAATTAATTCTAAAATACGGCCTGGTGAACCGACAATTACTCTTGGGTGTTTCTTTAATTTTTCAACTTGGCGCTTAATATCTGCACCACCAATTAAAGATGCACCTGAAATTTCAGTTCCTGCTGTAAACTTTTGAACCTCTTCATGAATTTGCATTACAAGTTCACGTGTTGGCGCTAAAACAACAACTTGTGGCTGTTTTACTTCAGGATTAATTTTATGTAAAAGTGGTAATAAGTACGCTAATGTTTTTCCTGTTCCAGTTGGAGATTCAGCTATAACGTCTTGTCCTTCTAAAATAGTTGGAATCGCTTGTTTTTGAATTTCAGTTAACTCTTTAAAACCAGCCTTCTCCCAAGCTTGTTGTAAAAATGGTTGCATATCTTTTATCATTTGTTTTTCTCCTTTATCTCTATTTTTGAAGAAAATGCTGTATTGTTCGCACCGTTTCTATCATGTGTGAAATAACAGCTATTAAATCATCAACATGGTCTTCTGTAATCGCTTTTTGAAATAGAACCTCTACCTTATTATGATATGAAATCGCTTGCTTATTATATTCGTATGAAACTTTCTGCATAATCATTCTTTCTTTTCCCCATATAGAACGTATTAATGTTTCAATTTCTTCGCATTTTACTTCTGGTTGCTCTAACGGGAATGAAAATGCTAGCTTCATTTCACAACCTGGTGTAAACTGAGGCACTTCTAGTATTTCACCAGACAAGTTCTTTGCATCCACAGATAATGAAAATGTTGCTTCTACTAATGGTTCAAACGGTTCTGTTAATTGAAATGAGATATGATATATACGACTTAATGAAGCAAGATCCATCATATCTTTTCGATCTGTTACAAGAATATCTCCATGTAGATCAAAATCATACACAGCACCTTCTACGATTACTTTTAAATTGTCAAAAGCAGTTGGATCAAACATAATTTCCTCCAAAAAACAGGCGCCTTTCGATGGAAAGGCGCCACTTGATGTATATATAGTTTACAGATAAACGAGATGAATTACAACCTTTTAGAATAAACCTACTGCTTTTCCATCTTCATTTACATCCATTTGAAGTGCTGCTGGTTGTTTTGGAAGACCTGGCATTGTTAACATTGTACCTGTTAACGCAACGATAAAGCCTGCACCGATAGATGGTTTTAACTCACGAATTGTAACGATAAAGTCAGATGGACGACCTAATTTTGTTGCATCGTCAGAAAGAGAGTATTGTGTTTTCGCCATACAAACTGGTAGGTTACTCCAACCTTCTCCTTCATATTGAGCTAATTGCTTACGTGCTTTCGGAGCAAATTCAATATCTTTTGCGCCATATACTTTTTGAGCAATTGTACGAATTTTTTCTTCTAAGGGTAATTCTAATTCATAAAGTGGTGCGTAGTTGTTTTCACCTTTTTCGATTTCTTTTAGTACTTTTTCAGCAAGGTCAACTCCGCCTTGGCCACCTTTCTCCCAAACTTCTGTTAAGGATACTGCATAGCCACGCTCATTACACCACTCTTGTAAGTATGTAACTTCTGCATCTGTATCTGTAATGAATTTATTAATTGCAATTACGAAAGGCACACCGAAGCTTTGAATTGTTTCAACATGCTTCTGTAAGTTTTCCATACCTTTTGCTAATGCATCTACATTTTCTTCTTTTAATTGATCTTTTGCAACGCCGCCATGCATTTTAAGCGCACGAATCGTCGCAACAATAACAACTGCTTCTGGTTTAATGCCAGCTGCACGAGCTTTAATATCTAAAAACTTCTCAGCGCCTAAATCAGCACCGAATCCAGCTTCTGTAATAACATAATCACCTAATTTTGCTGCCATTGTTGTAGCGATAACACTGTTACAACCGTGAGCGATATTCGCAAATGGTCCGCCGTGAATGATAGCTGGTGTATTTTCTAACGTTTGTACTAAGTTTGGTTTTAATGCATCTTTTAATAATAATGTTAACGCACCTTCTACACCTAAATCTTTAACCGTTACAGGTTGATTTGCAAAGTTATAAGCAACTACGATGCGTGATAGACGCGCTTTTAAATCTTGAATATCTGTTGCAAGGCAGAATACCGCCATAATTTCAGATGCTACTGTAATATCAAAACCGTCTTCACGTGGTACACCTTGAACTGGTCCACCAAGACCAATTACTACGTTACGAAGGGCACGATCATTTAAGTCAACACAGCGTTTCCAAACGATTTTACGTGTATCAATTCCAAGTGTGTTTCCTTGTTGGATATGATTATCAATAAACGCTGCTAATGCGTTATTAGCAGTTGTGATCGCATGGATATCTCCAGTAAAGTGAAGGTTAATGTCTTCCATTGGTACGACTTGTGAAAAACCGCCACCTGCTGCTCCACCTTTTAATCCCATCGTCGGTCCAAGAGATGGTTCACGAAGTGCAATTACTGTTTTCTTACCAATTTTGTTAAAAGCTTGACCTAAACCAACTGTTACTGTTGATTTACCTTCTCCAGCTGGAGTTGGGTTAATTGCTGTTACTAAAACAACTTTACCGTCTTTCTCATCTTGTAAGCGCTTAAAAATATCAAGAGATAACTTACCTTTATAATGCCCGTATGGCTCTAATTCATCTTCTAAAATATTTAAATCAGCTGCAATTTCTTGAATCTTCTTCATACTCGCTTCTTGTGCGATTTCAATATCGGATTTCACTGTTGTAGTAGTTGTCATATACCCTAGTCCCCCTTTAATTGGTTCTGATGATATTGTATCAGTTTTTTGTATTTTCTGCACTTATTTACCTCCTAAAAATTCTTTCATTTCTTTATACGTTTTTTAACATAAATACCCATAAGAATGTTAACGATTGTTGCAACTCTGTAGGTAGTTGACCTAACATCTTCTCATTTACTCCGCGCTTATATACGCCGATGCCATCTACAACTTTAAAACCTTGTTCTTTCGCTAACTGTTCAAATTCCCAAGGCATCATCGTATTACAAACAACGTCTTTTCCGTACAAGCGAGGATAACTATTCTCTCGTGGCTTTGCTGTCGGTCCTAAAATTGCAATACATGCATATCCATCTTTCTTTAACACACGCTTTATTTCATTTAACGCTCGTAATGGCTCTTCCGTCCATTCTAAAGAATTAATTGCCATAATTGATTCAAATTGCTCATTTTCAAATGGTAATGCAGAAAGATCTCCTTTTATAAAAGATAAATTCGGTCCTTCTCCGCGCTCCTTACCTTTTTGAATCATCACTTCCGATAAATCTACTCCCACTGCTTTATAGCCTGCGCGACTTAATTTATATGTACCGTAGCCATCACCACAACCAACATCGAGCACTTGTGCTTCTTTCTTCACGTATTGTTCAAAAAACGGAATAATTGTACTTCTGCTACCACTGTCCCACATCTCTTGACTATTTTGATTCCAAAACTCTGCACTACTATCCCATTTCTTTTCTGCTGATTCATGCCAATTAAATTTCGTCATACATTCCCCTACCTTCACGCTTTATCATTCATTTCATTCTACATCATTTTCCAAAATTCCTGTTTATCTTCATTAGGAGATGTACAAGCTAATAATGGAATCTTTATTCTCCAATTTTTGCTTTACTTGGGTTTAACTCATACTCATGTTCTTCTCTTTATGTAAGATACTATAGGTACACCCAATTGAAAGAGAGGGATGTACATGCGAAGAAAGAGAAATCATCATTTTAAAAGTGGTGAAAAAAACGAAGAGTATGCAGCTGAAATATCACCAGCTGGCATTCCGATTAGACATAAGCGTAAAGAAATTGCAAATGAAATAGAAGGTACAAATACCGGTGCAATGGTAGGCTATGTCGCTTTATTTCTTTCGCTTTTCTCAATTGCATTTTATCCGGTTACACTCGGCTCTCTTGCGATTTTAGTCGGCTTATTAGCTGTCAATTTCGGAGCAAGAACACTTGGATATACAGCAATTGGTTTTGGTAGTTTTTCTGTTTTATTTACTTTACTTTATCCGCTTGCTTTGTCAGCGTTTTAAAAAAACACACCAAGTTATACTTGGTGTGTTCATTCATGATACAACATAATATGACCGCATCCACAACAATGTTTCGCTGTAATTTCTTGAAACACTGGATAATTTTCTTCATCTCGATGCTCAATAAATACTTTTTCAAATCGATACATGTTTGGTGCATATGCCCAATCTTGTTTCGTACGTGCATATAACGTTGAGGAAAAAAACTCCTCACCACCGCAAACGATACATGTGTTCTTCATCGCTATCCCTCCTATGCTTGTCTTACTTCATCTATATGAACATAAGCATAAAAAAAAGACCTTCTATTACTAGAAAGTCTTCTCTGAAACAAAAAGAAATGTACCAAACATTCCTACTCCGCTATATTCTTTTGAAACACCAGCTTCTGTTTTAAATGTTTGCTTTACAGTCATAAAGAATACACCATTTCGTGCATCTGTACTTTCAAATTGTAGTTTTTCTTTTTTACCATCTACATTTTGCGTGCATTCAAAACTACTCTCATTACAATTCAACGCATACTTATCCTCTACATACACTTTAAAATCTGATTCTTTCGGACAAGTTATAAGTAATATTGCCACGAGAATAATACTTATAATACCCACAATTGTATAATATTTCTTCATTTGTACTCCTTTCAAATGACAAGAAAACTTGACTTCATACGCCAAGTTTTCTTAGTCAACAACCCATTGCCACTCTTGTTCTTTCTTATCAAAAATGAGCCAACCTGTTTCTGTTGCTTCCTCTTTCAATTCATCGATATTATCTAACACCTCATCCGTACTTTCATACGAACCAACTACATATACCGGAATTTCAAGACCTCTTCTTGACTCAATCTTCCCTGCTAGATCTATGTAAAGACCATCTTCCATTAGTGGAATCAGTCCCATGATCAATTCTTTTGAAATTGCTGGGAAAATTTTTGATTTTTGGAAGAAAGAAAAACGTTTCTTACCGAAAGCACCGAGTTTATACGGAATGACTTTACTTAACATTCCTACAAAATCAGCAATTCTACGATAATACACTTTGTTGTACCATCCGTCATCATGTGAAAAATAAACAAATCGATTTTTCAACAGCGGAAAGAATGTTCTTGCAAGTGGTTCTTTTTTGTGAGCCAAATATAATAATTCTGCAATTTCTTTCGGCTCTAATTCATCTAAATCGCTTGCATCATCAAAATCTACCCAACAAAATTCATCAAATTCATCAATCTCTGCTTGAATTAACTTATGTATATTTTCTTCCTCAACATATTCAAATAAAGTATGATAATGAAAATCCGTCCATTCAAAGTTGTGCTTCAAAAGCAACACTTGATGAAGCGGTGAAGGGATGTTACTCGCAAACTCTTTAAACGTAATTCCTGATGTAATAAAACAATGACCTCGACGATTACCATTAATATATATCATATTCTTTACTTGGTCAGATCCTCCAGACAAAGCACCTAGCCACCTTCGTTTTATATGTTTCAATTCTATAGCATATTTTAACATGAAAAATTTTAGAAACATAGAAAAAACTTCAAAAACTATTTACAATTTCATGTGTTTTATTACATAGTGATTACAAGAAAAAACGCCTGCTCATAAGCAGGCGTTTTTAAAGGATTTCATCTGGGTTTTGAGGATGATGATTTCCCTCTTTCTTTTCTTCTTTTTGGAACATCGATTGAATTTTATCAATTGTTTGTGGAGCTAATTCAATCATTTTTTCTGCTAAATGTGTCGCATTTTGTAGATGAAGAATATTTACTCCATCTTTATTCACCACAAGAAATGCTACTGGTGTAATAGAAACACCACCCGCGCTACCGCCACCAAATGCAGCGTTACCGTTTGCTCTTTGTCCATCATTCGTTTGGAAATCAGAACCTCCTGCTCCAAAACCGAACGCTACTTTAGAAACCGTTAACACCACACCACCGTCAGCCGTTTGAACAGGCTCTCCAACAATCGTATTTACATCAACCATTTCTTTTAAATTTTCCATTGCTGCTTTCATTAACCCTTGAATTGGATGATCCACCGTTCATAACCTCCTTTGTCATATCTTTCCTAGTTTTTCCGAAAGTTTGTGAACTAAACATAAAATTTTATATTGATTTCAAAAAACTTAAGTTGTAATATTTAGAAAAATAAAAAAGAGGTCGATTCGTTATGATGCGAAAATTAACAAAGAAAGATCATGAACAAGTATTCGCTTACCTAAAAGAAGAAGCAGCCATTAACTTGTTTATTATTGGAGATATTGAAGCTTTCGGTTATGACACAGATTTTCAAGAATTATGGGGAGTATTTAAAGAGAATGGAACATTAAAATCAATTTTACTCCGATTCCACGATTCATTTATACCATATAGTAAAGAAGACTTTGTTACCACTGATTATGAGGCACTTCTTTCCGCATATAAGCCACTTAAACTCTCTGGTAAGTCAACCATTGTAGAAAAGTTTGAAACTGCTCCAAGTCTACAATTAGGCGTCAAAAATGAAATGTATTTTTGTGAATGTCTAAATGACAACAACTTACCTGACACGCCTATTCATGAAACGATTAAACTTGCGTCACTCGATGATATAGAACGAATTATGAAATTACGAAGTGACATTGCTGAATTTCCGACTACCAATGAATCAGAGAAAATATTAAGGCAGGCTATCGAAACGAATACAGGACGCACATACTATATTGAAAAAGACGGCGTGATCATCGCATCCACCTCTACTTCCGCTGAAAATTCATTATCCGCTATGGTAGTTGGTGTATGTACACACCCGAATTATCGTGGAAATGGATTTGCTTCACTCATATTACAAAAAATGATTCAAGACTTTACGAAAGAAAGCCGAACACTTTGTTTATTTTATAACAATCCAGTTGCTGGACGAATTTATAAACGACTAGGATTTAAAGACATTGGAATGTGGACGATGTATCGATAATAAGAAGTAACTCTATAAGAGGAAATAGTCGTAACTTAGTAATACAAGCAAATTACAAAATAACTCACACCGTTATTATGAAGATGGAGAAACTACTTGTAAAGCCGTGCCCCTAACTAAAACATGTCATGTATTCAAGCTAAATTTAGACAGATAAACGCCCCAGTTGTTGCATCTACTCCAGCAATTGGGGCGTTTATCCTCAAATTCTTTCCACTATATTTATGAAACATTTATCACACTTATGTCGCTATTATCTTTACGTACAAATGCCCTTCTAAATATTACTGCGTCTTATTATACTTTGCTTTAAAATCAATATATTCCTGTTTCGCATCTTGGTTATTACCTTGGTGACTATCAAAAGATGTATGTATTTGTGATATGTATTTTACTAACTTGCCTTCATCATTTCTTTTCTTATAATTTATTACAATACTTACTTCCAATATCTGCTTTGAACCATTTTTAGAATCAATATGCAATGCGATTGATCCACCATCATATTCATCATATTGTATTTTCAACTTATCATTAATGATACTCTGAAACTCTAATTCAGTTAGTTTGTATCCAACAGTACTAGGCTGATCAAACTTTTTTATATCATCCCCGGGCTTCATCTTTAGTTTCCCTATCCCTTTTAAACGATCTACAATTAAGTTCACATATGAAACATCTAGATTTGAATCCGGACTTTGCACCTTTTCATTTTTATACATAATATTTGTACTATAATTAACTTCTTCTTTATAATTTTTATTATATACTTCCGAGGTAATTTCTTGTGTTGTATTTCCATATAAACTTTTATCTTTCGTATTATATATGCCTTTCGAAGTTTGATAGATTGTTTTACTATGCTCTCCATCTTCCTTTTGCTCATATGTACTATATATACCTCTTTGTTTCACATACGCATATCCATCATCACTCGCAGACATAACCTTTTTCATGTCACCTTCATCCAAAGCTTTGACAAATGGCTCATACTCTATCTTCGTCTCCCCAAAACCACATCCACTTAATAAACTTGATACTATTAACAGAACTATCATCATCCTAGCTTTCTTCTTTAACTTCATACTGACACCCCGCTGATTTCTCTAGGCATTTTTAGGTTCATTACATTCCCATTTTGATAGTAATATAGTTCACCTTTACTTACCGGTATTTATTAACTCATACAGATTATATTGAAGATACTTTAATTTTTAATAGCATCGATTTTTATACAAGCCTTAATTGTTTATATATTCTATTCGAATTTTCAGAAACCAAAACTTATTTTATTTCTTTGGCTTGCTTTTTTTCCTGCTCTTCATAAAGCTTTAGTCTTTTCTGACGTTCCTTTTCGTGCTCCTCCCACGAAATATAAAATGACGGAAACTTAAATCTACAATAGACTAATAATTGGAACTCTGCTGCACCTATGGCTACCGCGTACATTACAAGAGTTCCTGCTATATACCCTACTAATATCTCTGTTTCATAATCATTATGAAAATAAACTAAAATAAGAAGGATTAGTGCATATACCGTAACGCCAATCAGTAAGTTGTTTTTTGTTTTACTAAAAAATGAAGCTGCCCTTTCATCCATACTAAATGCTCCACTCTCTGCTTGTTTAAAGGTATCAATTGTGGTCACCAGATGAACAAAAACTGCTCCTAGAAACAATAAACCCACATACAATAATGTAATTTGATTAATCGAATAATTTGAAATTGCTGGAAGTATAAACAATGTGAATCCTATAGTTCCCAGCTGAAATGTACATAATAATATCACAAGCGCTTGCAACTTTTGACATTTAAAACGAACTTTTGGAAATAGATATAGAATTAAAAAGATTACTTGCAAGGTATATAAAACCAATTCAATACAAACAATTATTTTGTCAAAGAGATTTGGATAATAACCCCAGCCAAATTTAACTAATGCTCCAAAAATAAAAAGCATGAATAATGAACTATAAACAGTTGCGCCAAGTATAAACACCATGGAGCGTTCTGGACTTAAACGATTTCTACATGTTATTTTAAATTCATCTAAATCTTCTTCTTTTATGTTCCACATTTGTTAACTCCACCTTTCCCCGAACTATAGTATATTACCAAAATAAAGATTCAATTTTCTTAGTCACTGATTTTATACCTTTTTATTTTCATTGCCACTCTTAACTATCTCTTTTGTTGTACTGCGCCTTGTATTTTAAATATTCCTGTCTCGCATCTTGGTTATTATCCTGTTTTCTATTAAAATACGTTATTATTTGGAACATATTTTCTATTAATTTTCCATCCTCATTCTTTTCTTTAAAATCTATATCTATCCTCATTTGCAAAATTTGTTTTGGATTATTTGGGGCATCCAGGTGCAATACGATTGTTGCTCCATCAAATTCATCGTATTGTATCTTTAATTTATTATTAATAATATCTTTAAATTCAGATTCAGTTAGTCGATATCCGACTGAATTAGGCTGATCAAACTTTTTTATATCATTCTCGGGCTTCATCTTTAGTTTCCCTATCCCATTTAAACGATCTACAATTAAGTTTACGTATGAAACATCTAGATTTGAATCCGAACTTTTCACCTGTCCATTTTCATACTTAACATGAGTACTATAAATAGTTTCTTTTTTATAATTTTCATTTGTCCTTTTCCCCTTGTCTTTTTCTATATCAGTCGCAACTGTTTGTATCGCCTCTCCATATAAACTTTTATCTTTTGTATTATATACACCTTCCGTAGTTTGACGAATTGTCTTACTGTGCTCTCCATCTTCTTTTTGCTCAAACGTACTATAAATACCTCTTTGAGTCACATAAGCATATCCATCATCACTCGCAGACATTACCGTACTCATGTCCTCTTCATCCAATGCCTTTACTAATCTCTCATACTCTATATTCGTCTCTCCAAAACCACATCCACTTAATAAACTTGCTATTATTGACAGAACTATCATCATCTTGGCTTTCTTCTTTAACTTCATACTGACACCCCGTTGATTTCTCTAGGCATTTTTAAGTTCATTATGTTCCTTTTTGGAAAGTAATACATCTCACCTTTACTTACTGATATTTACTTACTCGTACAGATTATATTGAAGATGCTTTAATTTTTAATAGCATTGATTTATATACAATCCTTAATTGCTTATATATTCTATTCGAATTTTCAGAAATCAAAACTTATTTTATTTCTTTGGCTTGCTTTTTTTCCTGCTCTTCATAAAGCTTTAGTCTTTCCTGACGTTCCCTTTCATGCTCCTCCCACGAAATATAAAATGATGGAAATTTAAATCTACAATAGGCTAATAATTGGAACTCTGCTGCACCTATGGCTACTGCGTACATTACAAGAGTTCCTGCCATATACCCCACTAAAACCCCTGTTTCATAATTATTATGAAAATAAATTAAAATAAGAAGGACTAGTACATATATCGTAACACCAATCATTGCATTGCCTTTTGTTTTACTAAAAAATGAAGTTGCTCTTTCATCCATACTAAATGCTCCACTCTCTGCTTGTTTAAAGGTATCAATCGTTGTCACCAGATGAACAAAAACTGCTCCTAGAAACAATAAACCCACATACAATAATGTAATTTGATCAATTGAATAATTCGAAATTGCTGGAAGTATAAATAATGTGAATCCTATAGTTCCTAGCTGAAATGCAAATAATAATATCACAAATGCTTGCAACTTTTGATATTTGAAACGAGCTTTTGGAATTAGATATAGAATGAAAAAGATTACTTGCAAACCATATAACACTAATTCAATACTAACAATTATTTTGTCAAAGAGAGTCGGATAGTAACCCCAGCCAATCTTAATTAATGCTACCAAAATAAAAAGCATGAATAATGAACTATAAACTATTCCTCCAAACATAAACCCCACAGAGTCTTCTGGGCTTAAGCGATTTCTACATGTTATTTTAAATTCATCTAAATCTTTTTCTTTTATATTCCACATATAATTACACCACCTTTTCTAAAATCATGTAATAACTCTATATTTTTAAACAAACTAGGAGTAAATAAATGTTTTGGTATTTCATATTAAACTAGCCTTTTTTACTTTTTCTAATAAACATAAAATATAACAATAACATCGATATTAACCCTGTCCCACCGCCCAACACTCCTCCATATTCTTCTAGATATATGCAAAGAAATATACTACCAATAAAAAATATTATTCCAAAGATAACAATCCACTTCCCCAGAAACTCTGCTACTTTATATAGAATTAAAAAGATAAATATAATCCCAACAATAATAGGTGCTATTACACCTTCAAAAAAACCTTTTTCTTTTTTTACGGCTTTAGAATCTTTATTCAAGATCTTACATTCCTCCCTTTACTAGTTAATTTATGAATAATGTATTCATTCTATCTTCAATATAAGTTTACGAGTATCATTTATAACTTTCATTTCAGTTTTTGTTTCGCTTTTGTTCTTTCTCTCTTATTCTTTTTCTATTTGCTATAAATTCTTGGCGTTCCTTTTCATGTTGTTCCCACGTAATATTAAATGATGGAAATTTAAAGCGACAATACACCAATAGGACGAATTCTGCTGATACTACAGCGAATATATATAATATTATTGTTTGTGTCACATAAATTGCCATTTCATCAAATGTATAATTAAGGTTTAAAAAAATTAATACAAGTAGAACTATTACACCGATCGTTATTCCAATCAATAAATATAATTTCGTGTTAGTAAAAAATGAGACAGCCGGTCCTTCTAATTTATATCCTCCATGCTTTGCTTTTCTAAAAACATCGATCGTTACTACAATGTGAGTACAGATTGCACCTAATAGTATTAAACCAACATAAACCAGTGTTTTATTATCACATGGAAAATCAAAGATTTCTTCCACCACCATAGCCATAAATGGTAATGTTGCTAACTGAAAAGAATAAAATACAGTCACAATGGTTTGGAGTTTCTGTAATTTAAAAGCAATTTTTTTAGACATGAATAACATTAAAAAAACGAACTCCAAAATATACAATTTCACTTCAGTTTGTACAACCATCTTCTCAAAAGGAGTTAAAGAAATCTTATCACCATTTAGCAAAAGAATTAAAAACATAATAAGCATGGGTATAGAAGTATATGCAAAAACTCCCCCATAAAAGATTCTTATATAATCCGGACTTAATCGGTTTTTATTTGTAATTTGAAAAAAACCTAAATCTTCTTCCTTTATTTTAAGCATTCATCTTTCCCCATTTCGACGCAAAACTTATTTTATTTCTTTAGTTTTCTTTTTTTCCTTCCCTTCATAAAGCTTTAGTCTTTTCTGACGCTCTCTTTCATGTTCCTCCCACGAAATATAAAATGATGGAAATTTAAATCTGCAATAGGCTAATAACTGGAACTCAGCTGCACCTATGGCTACCGTGTATAGTATAAGGGTCAATACAGAATACCAACCTATTTGCTCCATCGTATAATCATTATTAATATAAATTAAGATTAAGAGAGTTAATACACATAATATAGAGGCAATCATTAAAAAATCTTTTGTCTTACTAAAAAATGAAACTGAATTTTCCCACTTACTAAATGCGCCTTCGCTAGCTTGCTTAAAGGTATTAATCGTTGTAAAAATATGAATAATAAAAGCTCCTAACAATAATAAGGCTACATAAGTCAATGTAATACGATCATTTGAATAACCAAAAATACTCGAAACAACTACTGTTACAAATCCTATAGTCGCAAGTTGAAGTGCATATAACAATATAACTATAGCTTGTAACTTTTGAAATTTAAAACGGGCTTTGGGAAATAAATATACAATAAGAAAAATGATTTGTAAGCTATACAAACATAACTCTATTTTAATAATTGTTTCCTCTAGTAAACTAGGATATACGGACCAACCAAATTTCACCAAACCATAAATTACACCTAACATGATTAATGAGGTGTATATGATTGAACCTAGCATAAAACCTACAGCAGCCTCAGGACTTAAACGATTTCTACATGTTATTTTAAATTCATCTAAATCTTTTTCTTTTATATTCCACATCCAATTGTCCCACCCTTAACTACATTCACTTAAATCATGTAGATTAAAAATAAAAACCTTCTCATTTTAACGAAAAGAGAAGGTTTTCTTACTGTTATACATTCATGCCATATTCAAAACTTTCCCTCTTCAAATAACGTATTATAGTTGTTAATCTTTGTATTTTTGCTATTAATTTAGGCATTTTTACTTTTCTTAAAAAACACCAAATATGCAAATAATGACGAAATTAAGAGGGATACACCCGCCCCTATACCCTCATATATTTTAAAATAAACAGCAGCAATTATCACAAATATTGACATTATTATTATTAGAATCATTGTATATTTCATTATAAATTCTAACGCTTGATAGATAGATACTATTGTCCTTTGAAAAAAACTTTGCTCTGTTTCTGAAACATTCCGATCCTTAATCAAAATAACACCTTCCACTCTTTACAAATTGACTTTTGAATAAACTTTCCCCTTCAAACTAGCAACAAAGCGAACTATAGCACGTAACTACTACCAATATAGAATGAGCCCGTTGAAAATCACGTGTCGAAATATTAAGTTAATTTCATATAGATTTGAGAACGAAAAACCTCCTCATTCTAACGAGAAGAGAAGGTTTTATTTATGTTATTTCCCCAAATCCTATTCAAAACTATTTCTTTTATGATATTTCCATATTTTAAAAGTCACAAGCTTAAAATATTATTCTTCATTAAATACAGCAATCTTCACTTCAACATACTGTAAAGACTCATCACCGCTAAACACATGATAAATTGGCGAGGCTAAATTCAGATTATTATCCTCCATATACAGAAGCATTTCACCATATACCTGCTCTGTTAATTTTTCATAATCTCCCGTATATCGTTTCATGAGCATCTCATCAACATAATAATAACTCCTAAATTGAAGTGTTTCTGATGCTGGAATTTTATCTTCATTTACTGGCATGAATAATTCAACGTACATATTTTCATCAGATGGTATATTTTTCAAAGCATAAAACATCGGACCTTTTACTGTTAAATTCGCTGTTGCAATTTCTGACATAAAATGTTCAATTGCTTCTTCCATATCTTCGTAATGAAAATAGTACTCTTTCGAAACTACATTTGTATATGCAATACTTTGTCCTTCTATTATCATTTTATTGTTTCACCTACTTCTATAATAGGAGCATAAATATCTAGCCACATGTCACCGTATACATCTAAACATACGTGATAAAAACTGTTTTCTAATTTAATATGATGCTGTTCGGCAAACTCATGTATTAAATTATAAGCCTCCTCAATATCACCATCTTCATCTGTAAATCGAACACATAATGCCTCTTCAATAATTAATCCATCAACGTATTCATATGCAGAATTCTCTCCTAATTTAACACGCTCATTTACTGGAACAGAATACGTATATTCACCGTACTCTGGTTCATTTTCCAATGGCTGATATTTAAAAAGAACAGGACCTACTGCATATATTCCATTATGAACAACTTGATTTCTCAGTGCGATAGCAGGTAATAACCAATCTTCTTTTTTTACAATTTGAGTAATACTAATTAAATTTAAAAGTGATAATGCTTTATATTGAATTTTCATAATAACTACTCCTTTTACTATACTTTCTCTTGGCTATATTTTTTATGTTTCTTCAAATGTCACTTACGCTCTCCTTCATATTCCTTCCACATTATAGTAAATGACGAACATTTAAATCTACTATACTCATTTCCTTTACGCCTTACGTTTTGATTTACCTTTTTTATTTTTCTTTTGATATCTTGGAGTCTCTCTTTTATGTTGTTCCCATGATATGTTAAATGAAGGGAATTTAAACCTACAATACGCTAATAGCTGAAATTCAGCTGCACCTATAGCTACTGTATACATTAAAACAGTACCTATTACATATCCAATAAAAGTGTCAAACGTATAATCATTATGAAAATAAATTAAAATAAGTAGGATTAATGCGTATATTGAAGCCACTTTCATCATAGTTCCTTTTGTTTTACTAAAAAAGGAAGTGGATCTTTCATTCATACTAAACGCACCTTCACTTGCCTGTTTAAACGTATCAATCGTTGTCACAATATGAATAATCACTGCTCCTAAAAATAAGAAACCTACATATACTAATGTAATTCGATCAACTGTATAATCAGACATTCCAGGAAGAATTAGAGCCGTGAATAATATCGTACCTAATTGAAATGCATATAATAATACAACAAATGTTTGTAACTTTTGAAATTTAAATCGAGCTTTTGGAAATGAATATAGAATTAAAAAAATTATTTGCAAGCTATATAGCACAAGTTCCATTCTAACGATTGTTTTCTCAAAGAAAGTAGTATAATAGTCCCAACCAAACGTTACTAAAGTACCAATAAGAAAAAACATCATTATTGAAACAAACACTATTGTTCCTATCATAAATCCAAAAGCACCTTCAGGACTTAATCGACGTTTACATGTCATCCGAAATTTATCTAAATCTTCTTCTTTTATATTCCACATTACCTATATGCACCTTTCTTGTAGTCTTATTACCAAAATATAGATCCAAGTTTGTGTGTTACTTTTTTAACTCCTTTTTTAGCAAGATCAATTGCATTGTCTTCTCCTCCTAAAAAAGACCATTTTTTATTAATTGCCCATGTAAGTCCTACGGCAACACCAGCTCCAACCACAGTTCCAAGCGGCGGAAGGAAAAACGATCCTGCTACAGCTCCAGCTGCCATCGCTCCAGCATTTGCTCCAATATCTACAGCTGAATCTGTTGCTATATCAGCTACATCATGTAACTGCCAACCATCATCTTTAGTAGCGTCTACAACATTCCCTCCGACTGACACAACAGCCCCAAAAATACCTGCTCCTTTTAATACTGTGGCCGGTTTCCCCATACCTTTAAACATTTCTTTCCATTTCCCAGGATGTAAATCCTTTAAACCGTCTGCATAAGCAGTCTTAAATGCACTCAATCCTCTCTCCCCAATTGCAGTAGGCAATCCTTTCTTCTCCCAATCAACGTGGAAATCTTGATAACTTTGAAACTCTGGTAATTTTAAAATAGTTTTTCTTGCTTTTTTTATTTGTGAATTTGTTGTTTTTAAATTACCAAATTCAAATTCTAATTTATTCTTGATAAATCGAACTAAAACATCATCATTATTATCCATTGTAAGGATTTTTGCTACTTTAACCAAATCTTCTTTCTTTAATGTCGATAGTTCATATACTCCTTTCCCTTTTCGACCTTTAGGATCAAAAAGGACGTCTAAAGCATAATTCTTTTTAACATAATGCATGCGTATATAGGAAGCTAAAAGAGCCTTAGTTCCCTTAACACTAATGTCGAATTTGGTCATTGTATCTGCCATTACCTTAATGATATTTCCAATTGCCACGCTAGATATAAGTTTCCCTATTGAAGCGATAGACAAATTCCCATTATTCACTTTTATTTGCTTCATTCCCTCATCTATCTTACGCATTAATTCATCAAACTCTTGCAGGTCACTTTGCTTACTGTTATAAGTCTCTAATTTTTCTAATGTATCACTAATTTCTTTTTGGCTTTTTACAGCGCCTTCAGTGATGCTTGATGATGATGGATATTGAATTGCGACGATGTCACTAATCGTACCTACTGTTTTTTTCGCCTCTTCATTAGAGTAGCTAAACCCTTCACTATATCCATTAACTTTTTTCTTTACATCATCCAAATAACTTCCATGAATTTTTGCATCTGCATCACTGTCAACCTCACTGTTAAACTCCTCTATTGCTTTTTGAAATTGATTTTTTAACATTTCCGTTGTAACTGTAAATCCCGTGATAACAGCTCCATGAACTGTAGATAAATGATTCTTAATAGTATCAGCAGCTTTCCCTTGAAAAGAGTTAATTTGTGTAAAGTCCTCTATTTTTTGTTGCAATGTTTCCAAATGTTGATTTAACTCTTCAGCACTTGAATTAAACCGCTCTTGCAGTTCTTTTACTTCTTGTAACTCTATGATTTTGCTCATATTTTCTCCCTCCTATCCCTTTACATAGCACGGTGAGCTGAACTGTCTTTCAAATCTTTTCCCAGCTTTTCATCTTGCTGAACCATTTCTTGTCCTGTTTGCTGAATGCTACTAATATCCTTTTGTAGTATTTGTTCATATTGCTGCACTTTTTTCGATAACTTTTCAATCGCTTCACAATATTTTTTCAGTTTACTTAAATTCGTACGATGTAACTGCATACCATTAAATTTAGTCTTACCTAAATCACTAGCACCACTTTTCAAATCACTTACTTTCGCATCAAATACCCCTTTATTTAATTTAATTTCCCCCATTTATCATTTCCCCGCCTTCTGTACTTCTACTTGAATACTAGCGTCAACCATTGAAACACTTCTACTTAGAGAAAGAATACTAGACTCACATGTAGCGATTTCTCTTTCAAGCCGCCGTATGGCTTGATCGATGTCTTCTTGCACTCTCCCTAGTTCTCCGATAAATTTCCCTAAATTCGAAATGACTTGTTGTTCATACGTTTCTTTAAAAGTAGTTGCTCTTTGCCCTTTCCAACTACTCTCGTTTATTTCTAAGGACTTAAACTGCTCTTGATTTTGTTTAATTGCTTCAAGATTATTTACAAATTTCCCCTTAGCAGTTATTAGCCTTCTTAGTTTCATTTGTAGTTCAGCCAATTGCCCTTGTTGATGACTTATACTACTTAATAAACCAGATTTTTGACTATTTAATTCCTCTATCCCCATGCAAATCCCCCCTTAAATAGTTGGCACTTTAATTCTAGTAGCAAAACGATTTTCAACAAAATACCCTTCAAATGGATTTAATTTTGTACTACTTAAATCTTTATTAGATACATCGAAGACCATTTGGCCTGATGATTTTCTAAGTAAAATAACATGAGATTGCGTTTTTATTGTTTTTGAAACTAAGTCGTATCGACTGTCAATTGAATCAACATCACAGCCAATTACGAAGTGGATGCCCATAAATGCACCATTTGTTATTAATTCCGCTAAACTATATATATCGCTATCTTCTAAATTACTTAAAATATCATTTACATCTGCAATTACGATTACAATCGGCTTAAATTTCTTAATAAATTCTGCCGGGTTCACTGTTTCACTTGATGCTTCCTGCTCCTCTTTAAACGCCGCTTCTCTCGATTTATAAGCGTTTGTAACTTGTTTAATCGTTTTCTCAATTCCTGTTTTTTCAGCTACATATAAAGCAGCGCTCTCTCTATAGTTTGAGAAATTTCGTGTTCTTGTATCAATTAAACCTAGGTCAAAGTGTCCACTGTCTGCTAACTGTTGAAGGAATTGATGAACTACATTTTCAACTTCATCTTTCTTAATTCCCCCTACAACAATATTAGACGCTTCCGTTAAATCTAATTCGAGAGGCGTAACGTTTTCTGTCTCTACACCAAATGTTAGTTTGCCTGCTTCAATAATTTTTCTTGTTTCTGGCCATGCAATGAATTCCTTGTATTCCAGAACTTCAGGTACCATAGGAATTGCTTTCGGTCTTTCTCCATCCCAGAAGGAATCCATCTCTTTTCCTTCAGCTTGTATATTTTCAATTCGAGTAAGGACATCTTCTCCATTTGTCGGTAAAGCTGTTTGGAAGATTGTTGGTTCGTCAATTTTAACTAAACCACGGCCTGCTAATTCTTCAATTTTCAGCTCTGTTCTTCCTACAATAGCTCTAGATTCTGCCTCATCTATCATATATAGCGCAATTTGTAGTTTAATATTTGTATTTACTTGTACTCTCAATGCATTTTGACGTGTAGCCGTAAGCATTAAATGAATTCCTACTGCTGCCCCTTCACGTACAATTTGTGCAATAATGCGTTCAAAGTCTTCGACAAATCCAGCTTCTCTAACAGCATCATAGTTATCTAACGTAATTAATATTGTTGGTAATACTTCTTTACTAGCTCTCTCATACATTTCAAGACTCGCAACACCATATTTACTTAGCAATTGCTTTCTATCTTTTAATAGGTCTTCTATGCGACGAAGAAATTTCTCGCATTTTTCAACTTGGTCTAATGTAATGATGTCTGCCACATGCGGTAAGGATTTTAATGGCATTAAGCCATTTGTTCCGAAGTCTAATAAATACACATGCAAATGCTCCGGACTATGCTGACGAGCTACATCCATAATGACTGATTGTAAGAATGTTGATTTTCCGTAGCCTGGACTTGAGAAGACCGCTACGTGTCCGTCTTTACTAATATCTAGTGTTAATGGTGTTTGTGATTGTAATTCAGGCTGATCTAGTAGGCCAATTGTTGCTTGTAATGGTTTCTTTTCTTTCGTCCATGCTTCTTTGAACTGAATAGCATGTAAGTCTTGTAAATATACGCTTTCTGGAAGTGGTGGTAACCACGGTCTTGCTAATGCTTCAATTTCATTTATTTCTGCGTAATCGTGAATGTAGTCAATAACAGCATCCAGTTCAGATGGTACGCTTATTACTTCTTTACTGCTACCAAGTCCACTTAAATCTTCACTTAATATTTCATATTGTCCTAGATCATTTATTGCATAGATTGTTGCGTCTAAATGTTCTTTATCCTCTTTGTTTTCTACATAGTCTGCTCCGCTCCAAGCTGATTGGAATAGTTCATAAATTTCATTATTCCCAACTTGTAAGTAAGCACGTCCTGGTAATGTAATTTCAGCAGCATCTGGTGTTTTTAAAATTTCATTACTATCTGACGTATTTTGAACTTTTAGTGCTAGTTTGAATTTCGAGTTACTCCAAATTTGATCATCTACAACACCACTTGGTTTTTGCGTAGCTAATATTAAATGAATTCCGAGTGAACGACCGATACGCGCTGTTGAAACTAACTCTTTCATAAATTCTGGTTGTTCTGACTTCAGTTCCGCGAATTCATCACTAATTAAAAATAGATGTGGCATCGGTTCACTTACTAAGCCTTCTTTATACAGTTTTTGATACTGATTAATATGGTTTACATCATTTTCGCCAAATAATCGTTGTCTTTTTTGTAATTCAGCTTTAATTGATGCGAGCGCTCTCATACTTTGTGCTCCATCTAAGTTCGTAATTGTTCCTAATAAATGCGGTAAGTTTTTGAATAAATTCGCCATTCCGCCGCCTTTATAGTCAATTAGTAAAAAGGCTACTTCGTACGGGTGAAAATTGACTGCTAGAGATAAAATATACGATTGTATAATTTCCGATTTACCTGAACCTGTTGTACCTGCTATTAATCCGTGTGGTCCGTGTGCTTTTTCGTGTAAGTTTAAGTTTACGATATCTTCTTTACCACGTAATCCAAGTGGTACAGCTAAAGATTTATGCGCTGCATTTTTCTCCCAACGACTTGTGATATTCAGTTCTTTTACTTTTTCAACGCCGTACATTTCTAAAAATGTTACGCTTTCTGGAATACTATTTTTTAAGTTTTGCAAATGATTTAATGGTGCTAATGCCCGTGAAATATCTTCTAAATTAAACCCTTTCGGTACGTGATTTAGTTTAAATTGACGGTTAACAAGCTCTCCTTGCTCTAAGATGATGTTCCCTTGTTTTGCATCTCTTATATCTATTACCGTTTTCACATGCTCCGGTAAACTTTGCATAACATCTTGCACAAATACAAGTGATACACCTAATTGACTCGGATCATCATTAAAGAATTCCATAACAACATGGTCTAATATTAGTTTTTCATCTGTAATGAGAACGACATAGTGCGGTGCAAAGTACATTTTTTCATTAGTAGAACTTTTTTCATCTAGTTTTAATTTTCGTTCTTTCAATATTTGATACAAACTATTTAACACTTGATCACGGCTACGATCATGGTATACAAATCCACGTACATTTATATCGCGAACACTTCCATGAGGTAACCAGCGCATCCAATCCCATTTTTCTTTTTCTTCTTCCGGAAAAATAGTAATAAACTGCAAGTCATAATAACTATGGAATAAAGCCGTTTGTGCAACTAATAATTGTAATTGCTCTAACACTAAAGAGCGTTGGCCAATATAACCGACTGGTCCATTCATTAAATCTGTTACAACTGGTACATCTTCCAATGATAGATAACGCTGTCTTAGTTCACGTGCTATATCGATTAATTCATCTTTCGTTTGACTAAACTCTTCTTCATTAAATTGAATTTCAAAACTCGTATTAGCTTGTCCTGTTCCAACGCTAAATGTTAAGAAATCATGATGTAACATTGTTTTTTCATAAATTCTAGGATTTACTTGAACTGCCATATTACGTATTACTTCTACATTTGGATTGTGATAATGTAATGCGTGACGCTGTTTTTCACTTTCTGCATGTAAATCTTTCGTTTTTTGTTTTATATACTCTCTATAGCTTTTATCTCGTTCAACAATGTCGACTTTATATTGCTTCAAATTTTTAATATACGATGTGACAGAAACAATGATTGTTACTAATGTCATCGCAATCGATGCGATAATAAACATTCCATATTTCATGAAAATAGCAAGTAATACAGTTACGACAATCATGACAAGTGAAGGTGCAATGATTCTTGCTAAATGCTCCGTTGGTTTTGATGGCATACTTGAAGGCTTTGCAATTGTCATTTTCTCTTCTGGTTCACGGTAAATAATACGTGGTGAACGATGATAGTCTGGATAACCACTTTGATAATTCGTTTCTGATTCTACTAAAATAGGTAACGCAGATTTCACTTTATCTTCTGAAGAAAGTACTTGAATGTCTTCACTACCAATCTCCAATAAAATACCATCAAAATATAATACGTCTCCTGATTCCAACATAACGCTATCTTTTAACTTCGTATAATTATGAAATACATCCCCGCCATACACGTTCACTTTAAAAGAATCGTACAACGTTTCGCGAGATAGCATTAAATCTACACTAGTCCCGGTAATAGAAATATCATCGTAATCGTTTTGACTCACTGTAAGAGAATGTTTCGTTCCAATATCAAACACTTTAGTTGTGCCAACAATAGATATAAAGATTTTCAAGCTCACATCTCTTGTTTTCCCAATCTCAATTTCCTTATTGAATTCTATTAATTGATCCTGTACCATCCAAGCATTTACTTCATTATTCCACTTTAACTCTACTTCTTGTTCTAAACTTGGATTCGTAATATCATTTGTCCACTCTTTTCCAATCGACACTATTGATTGCTCATTTGGATGTAATGTGCACTTATATATTTTGTCTCCATAAGTCAATACTAATAGTTGCTCCATCCGTGTTCACTGCTCCTTTTCAACTGTCTCATCAAGTGCTTACTCTTTTTTCTCTGTGTCCGACAAATTTTTATCGTTTGATGAATTGCCATATTTCTTTTTATATTCATCTAATTGTTGCTCATATGTTTTTAACTTTTGATCACGTTCTTCCCCTGATAAATCCGGATTATTTTTCAGTGATTCAATTTGTTTAACAAGGCCGTACATAATAAGCTGAGGATCATCAAGTGTCTTAGCTAAATCTAATGATTTATCAAAATTACCTTTTCCGTTATACATCCAATACAGCAAATACTTTTCATCACTTTTCAAACTAATGTTTTTCATAATCGATTTCTTTTGAGCTTCACCTAGTTTTTCAGCTGTAATGTATGCAAATGCTAACTCATATTTAGATGCAATCGGTAATGATTCAAACTCCTCTTCATTCAATTGCGTAATGACTTTGTCATAATCAGTTGCTATGAAACTTGCATTTGCTTCTAACAATTTATTTTGATAAGGAAATTTTATAAAAGTGAAATATATTAAAGGAGCAGCTAAAATAACTGTCGCCGCTATGAAGGAAAAAGCTAAGTATTTAAATGATTTATAGCTTTTTTTAGGTACTAACTGCATATTTTTTTCTGTTTTTGTTTGTTCCTTCTCAAAGCTGTCATCAAGAAACTGCAGTAATGCATCTAAGCTTTCCATTTGAGCAACGGTCTGTTCAAATGTTGTTTCTTTTGCATCTTTTAGTAACCCAGCATACAAATCATCAAAGTTATGTTTTTGGGAGAATAAAGCAATAATTAGACACTTATATTGTGTTAAAAATTGCTCTTCTAATAACGGGGTTGGCGGAACAATATCTCGAATTCCTCTATGTATAATACTTGGTATTAAATTAGCATTAAAAACTATATTGTCTGGATGTAAAAAGAACGTGATTCGTTTATTTAAATATTTACGAAACTGCGCAACATTCCGAAGTAGTCTTAATTTCTCATTTCTTCCAAAACGGCTAAGATCGTCCCACTTATATAATTTTTTATCTACTTGATATAGAAACGTAAACATATCATCCGTTTCTTCTATTGTTAATGGTACAAATTCAGATGATTCGCCCGTAATTATATCGAATTGACGGAAGTCTTTTATACGTGTTTGAGATTTGGTCATCTCCAATTTCCAATTTTCTTTTTCTATTTGAAATTGATAGTTCATTGCATCAATTTGAATTATTTTTTCCGTCATGTTTATCCTCTTCTCCTTTTCTTTATAACCCGTAATAACTTATTTTCAAATAACTAAAAGTAAAAAATATTCTTTATAAAACTTGCAAAATATCTCCATCTGTTATTTGGTGATCAATTAAACGATCATTATCTGTTAAAACAATTGACTTATTTTTCACTTTAATTACAAAATGTGAACCTTCATGATTATCAATCTTTAGCGTATCTAATAAGTTTTTTAATAAATATTTAATAGATTGATGATTCGGAATACGCAAATCATATGTATTTCCATTCCATTTACTAAAATCTACTGTCACATTGATATGTGTTTGTATTGCCATCGCTTTACCTCCAACTTTTACGAAGAACCGTATAAATACCGATGCAAATAAGTAGAATGCCGCCGCCAAATAATAATATTATTGTTATACTAATTGGCTCTTCATTCATTGTTTCATTACTCGCTACTTCATCTGCACTTTTTCTGACAATGTATTCACTGCTAAACAAACTATTTTTCGTATCTTTAACACTATTATTCTCTTTTGGTTTTGTAAAAAGAGAATCTCGCAAAGCTTCCATATCTTTTTGTTCTTTCTTTTTCTTTTTCTCAATTTCTTCTTCTATATCTTTGTTAAATAACTCAATCGATGCTTTATCTAATTCTGTTTCCTTATGTTCCTTTTTATTTTTTTCTTGGTCGCTTTCTTCAAGTCGATCCACTTTAAACTTAATCTTCCCATCATCACCAAGATAACTGTCAGCCGCGCTCCTTATCGGTAGCGCGACAAACAGTAAAAGGATAGAGAGAAATGATAACTTAGCCACTATGCTCCATTGTTTGATCATTTACTTCTTTTTCCTCCCATTTCTTATGCCATACAAATAGATTACTAACCAATCCAATAATGGCAATTACAAACAATACGACAAAAATAACTTTCCCAGTATCTTTACCACTAATAAAATCATTTAGAAAACTTTCTATATACTGAAGCGGTGAGAATTGACGTATCTTTCCGACAGAAGACATTTGATCTACTTTACTTCCAACTGCCTCAGTTAAAAATAGGTACATGCTTAAAAATACTAATAGTATAAACATACCTACCATTTTTATTTGTCGTAATAAGTAGGTTGAGACCAATACAAACGCCATCATAATAAATGTGATGAACGCAATCCATAGTAAACTTTGATCCTGACCGAACTTTAAAAGACGCCCAGAAATGATACCTATACTAATCCCTTCCACAATTGATATACCGAAAGCTACTACTGTAGTTGGTACATTCATATCAATTAATGAGAATTTCTCTTCAAAATGATCTGATTGCATTCGTTTCTTTTCTTGATTCGCAATTGCGTATGCTGTAAATAATGCAACAATGAAACAAGTTAATACAATTAAGTACGGTGTAAAAGCATTACCTGCTGCAATTACTCCATCATTTTGCTTTTGAACTGGACTAGCTAAAAAGTCATATAGCATCTCATTTTGACGATCTCCAATACGGCTATTCGCTAAAATTTTCGTAAAGTTTTTGGAGAATGATTTATCATCTTCCATTTTCTTCGTAAAGTCATTTAATAATAAATCAGCTTTTGAAACAATTGTCGTTCCGCTGTCTTGAATTTCTTTTGCTTGTCCATTAATTTGATCAAATGTTTTATATACATCGTCTGAAGTTGCTAAACTATGCTTCGAACTTTCGACCAATGACTGACTTTGCATCATTAATGATTTAATACCAGAATCTAACGATAAAATAGCTGTTTGCTCACCAGCATGATTTGTTGTTAATACTTGCTGCTCTTCAACTAGCTTTAAACTATTCTCACGCCATTTCGCTAAACCTTTTAAATACTCTCCTAAATTTTCATTCATACTAGTTGCTTGTTGCGTCGTTCCATTTAATTTCTCCGCTAGTAGCATAGAATTTTGATCCGCACTAGTAATAGATTGTTGATAAGAGTTTATTTTTTGTTTTAAACCTGACATATCTTGCTTTATTTCTGTAGTAATACTTGATGAAACAAGATTTGAAATTAAATCAATTAAACTTTGTTTATTTAATACGTAGTACAAAGATTGATCCGTCGCAATTGCATCTAAACTTCCCTCTTCTAACTTAGGACCTACATCTTTCGTTCTTAAATCAATCCCATAATACATTTCGTAAAGGCTCATTAAACCTTGATAACTTTCGACTGTATCTACTGCTTCTTTAATTAATACACTAGATATATTTTTTGTTAATACTTCTGCTTTTTGATGTACAACTTGATTCGTTGTACTTTCAGTAACTTTACCGTTATCTGTTCCCGTTTCGCCTCCTGGATTTCCTCCGGTCCCGTTGTCTGTTCCCGTTCCGCCTCCTGGGTTTCCTCCGGTTCCGTTGTCTGTTCCCGTTCCGCCTCCTGGA
>NZ_JBNLYC010000037.1:0-38753 GCF_050172015.1 Bacillus sp. GMa5/1
AATATTACTGTAATATTATTAACGTTACAGTAATTGAAATACTACTCATTTTGTGTTTCATATGCCCTGATACGCCAAAAAACAACAAGGAAGCGCTATCAGGATATTTATGGAATTGTTACAGAATATTAATGCCCCGTTACGAAAGCTTTGTAATTTTATGTTTTTCGCAAATAAGAAAATAATGGTTGCTATAATGAGGTCAACGAAAACAAATGCAATGGAGGCTATTATGAAAAAATTTATGGGTATAGCAACAGCAGCGGTTTTTGGTCTTGGGATTTTCACAACATCTGCTAAAGCAGAAACAATCGTAACGACTGACGTACTAAACGTACGAGAAAACCCAACTACTGAATCAAAAGTTGTAGGAAAATTATTAGATGGATATAAAGTAAATGTTTTACATACAGAAAATGGTTGGTCAAAAGTTCAATTGAATAGCGGTAAAGAAGCTTTCATAAGCGCTGACTATACAAAAGACACTTACTACGTAACAGCAAACGTATTAAACGTACGTGCTAGTGCAAACACAGACTCAGAGATTCTTGGTAAGTTGAAAAAAGATGATGTAATTGAAACAGCACACCAAGTACAGAATGATTGGATTCAATTTGAATATAACGGAAAAACAGCTTATGTTCATGTTCCTTACTTAACGGGTAAAGCACCAGTTAAAGTTCAACCAGTAGCTAAAGTTGAAAAAACGACTACAGTTCAAGATACAGCTAAAGTTCGTGAAGCTGCTAAAGCTCAGGAAGTAGCTGAAACTCAAGCAAAAGCTAAAGCTCAAGAAGCAACTAAAGCTCGCGAAGCAGCTGAAGCTCAAGCAGAAGTTAAAGCTCAAGAAGCGGCTAAAGCTCGTGAAGCTGCTAAGGCTCAAGAAGCAGCTAAAGCCCAGGCAGATGCTGAAGCTCAAGCAGAAGTTAAAGCTCAAGAGGCGGCTAAAGCTCGTGAAGCTGCTAAAGCTCAAGCAGATGCTGAAGCTCAAGCAGCGGCTAAGGCTCAAGAAGCAGCCAAAGCTCGTGAAGCAGCTAAAGCTCAAGAAGCTAAGGCTCAAGAAGCAGCTAAAGCTCAAAAAGCTAAGGCTCAAGAAGCAGCTAAAGCTCAAAAACCAGCTACACAACAACCTGTTGCAAAAGAAACTGAAACAAGTGCACCATCATCTTCTCGTGAGTTACGTGTTGTAGCAACAGCTTACACAGCAGATCCACTTGAAAATGGTTATAAAGCAGGCGACCAAGTAAAATCAGCTTTAGGTCATAACTTAACAGCTAATCCAAACATGAAACTTATTGCAGTTGATCCAAGTGTAATTCCATTAGGTTCAAAAGTATGGGTTGAAGGTTACGGAGTAGCAATCGCTGGTGATACTGGTGGAGCTATTAAAGGTAATAAAATCGACGTTTTAATGCCAGATAAAGGTACATCAAGTAGCTGGGGACGTAAAACAGTTACAGTTAAAGTATTAAACTAGTTAGTAAAAAAGAGTCAGTCTCATCCTTGAGGCTGGCTCTTTTTTACTCTATTAAACTACTGAAAAATGACATAGTAAATGAAATTATATCAACGATTTTTCAAATATATCTATCGTAACCTACAATATATCAACGATTTTTCGAATATATCTATCGTAATTTATAATATATCAACGATTCGACAAGAGATATCGATTTACCGACAAATTTTGACGTTAAAAGTACTTTAATATTAAAAAGGCGGTCCAAAATTTGGAACGCCCCCTATCTTCCCTATTCCACACAAGTAAACTGCGTCCAAGCTCCTACATAATCTAGTAAGAATAACTCCTCTTCCGCAATTGTACCGACGATATTTTTCCGTTCATCTATCGGCATTTCTTTCAGAATGATTTGCAGTTCACCTTTATACTTACCAAATGAATTGTTTCCAATTACAACTTGCCCTCTTTCCTGCAGCACACTTTCACGCACTGGGAAGTCATAATCTTTGTACTTTTTACGTACTTCTGTAGAACGTATCATATACTCTGTTATGTCACCGCGCCTTACATGTAATTCTTGCAACGTGGCTCTCCTTTCTACTTCAGTCACTTCGCCTACAAAGTGCACTTTTAGCTGTAACATGTAGCGATTTAAGTTTCCTAGTTTTTCTAACTCTTCCTCACTCGCATAAGCATTTCCGATAATGACATCATCGATTAGCCCTGTTGCCCATAAATGCTTCGCTTGTACTTCAATTGGTAAATTACGATGCTCTTCTAACGTACATAATCCGTCGTTAATATCCCATGGACCGATGTTTGCGGCATGTGATGTAATAAAAGCTGCACTGCGAATACCATGCTTTTTAAAGCGTTCACTGCAGCGAATGAAATAATCGTACGGAAGACCAGTGAATTTTTGCGGATAAAAATTATGGCAACCAATTAAAGCTGATTTATTCGCTTGATGCGAAAGAATATTTTCTAAGTACGCAATATCGTTACTTACATTTAACTCAATTTTTAAACCGTACGGATTATTCGTCATTTTTGCTTCAGTTAACCCGTCGAAGCCTACATCTAAACGAATACCGTCTGCGCCTAACTCCGCGAAGAATGATAAATCGCTATAACTAATACCAAGCTGATCAAACACAGCCGGAGCTACATCTAAAATAACTTCCATATTGTTATCTTTTGCGTGATTGATAATCTCTTTAAATTCAGCTACAATTTCTTCTTTCGGACGATTCACAGATAACAAACAAGTAAATATTCTTGAAAAACCGTGTCGTGCCGCTGCGGAAATATAAGCCATATCTTTTTCTTTCGTTGAATGTTCTGGATAAAGTGAAATTCCTAATTTACGCTCCATGCTTTTGCATCTCCTTCACACGTTGTATTAATGCCATGCTCGTAAATCTATATTTTGCAGATAAACACGTTGCACATAAAATTGTCGGTACAATAATTACGTACGGTGATTGCAATCCTAACATTACATATGCACCCATTGAACAACCGATAAATAAAACTGATACTAATAGTAACACTAATAAAGATTTACTTTGTACCCATTTCGAATAATGAGCAATACACTGTCCGACCACGAATGTAATTAAGATGATAATTGCTCCGAGCATTCTGTTTTCTCCTCTCCTGCTAATTGTTGTTTCTCATACATTTTGAAGAATGGATAGTAAATAACGAACGAGATAACAAAGTTAACAAGTACAAGTACACCAGCCATAATTGTCCAGTCCGTACTAATCACCGCTGCAATTGGTGCTAACATCGTAAATGGCAGTTTCGCCATCATAAGTGGAATCATACCTGAAACAACTGCGAAATATGATACCGTCGTTGTCACTAACGGTGTAATAACGAACGGAATAATTAAGATTGGGTTCATTACAATTGGTGCACCGAAAATAATTGGTTCGTTAATATTGAATAAGCCTGGCACGAATGATAATCTACCTAACTCTTTTAAGAACTTAGATTTAGAGAACATAAACATAATAACTAAAGCTAACGTTGATCCTGATCCACCGATCCATACGAACCATTGAATAAATTGCTCTGTAAATAAGTTTGGTAATTGATGTGCATTTCCTGTAGCTGTGAATACTTCCATATTTTCAAGAATTGCCGAATCCCACATTGGACGAATGATCGGTCCTAAAATCGCAGGGCCATGTATACCGAATGACCAGAAAAATACGATTAAGAATACTGTTAATAAACCGCCGAATAAATTATTTCCTACTAATACTGATTTTAGTGGTGCGATTAAGTATGTAATTGTTGTATTTACATCAAATTTCAAACCGTAGCGAATGCCCCAGAATAAAAGAATAACTGCTAATGTTGGAATTAATGCTGCAAACGAATTTGAAACTGCTGGTGGTACACTATCTGGTAATTTAATCGAGATATTATGCTTAATCATAAAATGATAAATTTCTACTGCAATTAATGCTGTAACAATTGCGCCGAATAAAGACGTTGCACTTAATGTTCCTACTGAAATATATCTACCTACATCAATAACACCTGGTACAGCTTTCGTAATTTGAATTGGTTCAACTGATGCTAGTAAAAAGGCGAGTACAGATAATAACCCTGCACTTAACTGATTGAGCTGATAAAAGTTCGCGAGCGAAGCCCCTACACCAAACGCTGCGTATAATGCCATTAGTCCTACTGTAAATCGAAATGGAATATCTAAAATATGGCGAAACGGTGCAATCCATTCCATATATGCATCAATTGGTAAATTTAAAAAGATAACGAAAAATGATCCGACGATCGTTAACGGTAATGTAGAAATAACCCCGTTTCGAATTGCTAATAAATGTCGTTGTCCTGCAATCTTTTGCGTTGTTGGCATAATCTTTTGTTCCATAAAACTCATAAACCCATTCATCAATAGCCCTCCTCTTTCTCTCTACTATAAAAGAATGAAATAAACTTTATAACATTATAATGTTTATATTTAAAAAGATATAATTATGCTAAAACTAATTGTTCTGCTTGCTTAAGCACTTTCAAACCATCACACATACCATAATCTCGTTGGTCTATAATCGCAACTGGTATGTTGTATGAGTTCGCAAGAAACTCTACAGCTGGAAATAAATATTTCACTTGTGGACCGATTAAAACGACATCTGCTTCCTTTATTTCAAGTTTCACAAGTTCTGAATCAACCGCCTTAATTTTATAATTCTTCCCCTGTTTCTTTGCCTCTTCTTGCATTTTTCTTACGACCATACTCGTTGACATACCTGCTGCACAACATAATAAAATGTACATCTTATACGGTCACTTTCTCTTCTACTCGTTTATGAAGAGCAATAAATTCTTCAGCCAGTTCTTTCACTGTAATTGCATTCATTAAATGATCTTGTGCGTGCACTAACAGTAAACTAATTTCTGCATGATTTCCTCTTGCCTCTTCTTGAATTAAATCCGTTTGAATACGGTGCGCTGCTGAAATTTCCTCACTAGCAAGTTTCATCTTTTCACCAGCATTCCCGAAATCTCCTTGTCTTGCAAAAGCAATTGCTTCAAGCGCCGCGCTTCTCGCATTGCCACCATGTAAAATTAACGCAAATGGAGTTTGCATATCAGCCATTTTAAATTCCCCCAAGCTATATGTTTTCTATATTTTTATCTTATTATGAAAACGCATACAATTAAACATAAAAAACTTCCGTTATGTAACGGAAGTTTTTATATACTTTTTCAAAATGATAATAAAATCTCTTGAAAATCTTCAATTACCTCGGTCTGAGTAAGTTTCTCTATCGTAGTTTGACTAGACATAATATCATATAAAAAATCATAAAGCCTTTGCAAATCTTCATTATTATTGCGCTTTACACTAAATAAAATAATTACTTGTACTTTTTTATCTCCCCAATCAACAGCCTTTTCAAGTGTGCAAAACATCAAAAAAGTTTCCTCACTTAATAACTGCATCGGATGCGGGATTGCAACTGAATTCCCAACCGCTGTCGGAGACGTATTTTCTCTCTCCATAACAGAAGCATAAAAGTTTTTTGGTACATAGCGTTTCTCAGCAGCTTTTTCACATAAAAACTGAATAACATCCTCTTTCGTAGAAGCATTATGATTTAAAAAGATTAAATCTTCCTTAATATAAGGCTGCACACTAGTATTCACATGCGTAAACAACCGCTGACCAATCGATTTAATCTCTTTATCATCAAATATTGAATTCACTTTTATAACTGGAACAGGCAAGCCACTCGGTATATGAATCGTACTAATAATACAATCTATTTTTTCTTTATAAAGATCTTCTACTTTCAATTGATAATAGCCTGTAATACCTACAATCTCTAATTTATCTCGGAACTGTGATAAAATTTTATATTTTAATAGTTGTGCACTTCCTTGACCAGTCGCACAAACTAATAAGCATCTTTTCTTTTGATTTTGCTCCTGCAAACGGCTCATCGCTCCGCCGAAGTGAATTGCAATATAACCAATTTCACTTTCAGGGATCGATTCACCCGTATATTCACCAATGATATCTCCAACAAGAACCGCAATTTCAAAAGCATACGGATAATTCTTTTTCACTTCTGCCAAAAGAGGATTTCTCGTATTTAACTTATACTTCAAACGATTTAATAACGTTTTTAAATGAATACCAAATCCAAATAATAATTCTTCATCATAATAAAAAATAAGATTCCGTTCTTCCGCTACTTTAAAAAGAATATGTTGCATAAATGCATATATATCTTTCCCTAATAGCTCTTCTACATTTTCATAGCGATCTCTCGTTGTAACAGCAGTACTTAATAAATGCATCGTCACATATAATACTTCTTCTTCTGGAAATGAAAATTTCAACTCTTTCTCTAAATCTCCTAAAATCTGCTTCGCAATTGTATATTCTTTCTTTAGTATAAGTTCTGATTGCTCCGCATGCAGTCCTTTCATATAATGTTGACTTTGACAACGCTTTAATGCGATTGCAATATGAATGACTAAATTATCAATTTCTATATCAGATAAATATATTGTTCCGCCTTCAATATACTTTAATATAATTGAACGAATGAGTGATATATGAGGTAGCGATAAATATGTCTCCGTCTGCTCAAATTGCTCATGAAACGGAGTATGATCATAACGCGGTAAACCATATTGTGATAAACAAGAACGAATATTAAATTCCTCTCCAACAATACGTATACCATAATACGGTCTCTTCTCAATTTGTAATTCATAGCGACCACATATATCTGTAACATCTTTCATAATTAAATTGACCGTTGATTTGCTCACATACATCTCTTCCGCTAATTCTGAAAGCTTCACATATCTCTCTGTCATTAAAACACGCTGCAGAATGTACGCTATTCTTTCTTCATAAGAAGTTGGGATCTTTTCCGTCTGTTTTTGAAATAGACTCACACAAAAGTCTTCAAATTTCTTCTTTTGTATAATTTCTAATTCGTACCCATTCCCTCTTTGCGATTCGATTTTCGCTCCGTTTTCTTCCAATATATCATTTAATAATTTTATATCCTTTTGAATCGTCTTCGTTGATACATGTAAACGGCCTGCTAAAAAAGCTCGATTTAACATCGATTTCTCTTCTAAAAATTCCTCTAAAATAGAAATTAATCGCTGATGCACCTTTGTCATAGCTCTTCCTCTCGCTCTTTATATATAAAGGGGGAAAAGCTGCTGAAATCAGTAGTTTTTCCCCTTTATATTCTCTCTATTTCTTTAATGTAAATCCGAATTTATCCCATGCTTGTAAATAGTCTAGTAAGAAAATCTCTTCTTCTACAATTCGACCAACTACATTTGTTTTTCCTGTATTCACCATATCTTTTAATGCAATTTGTAATTCGCCTTTATACTGGCCATATTGTTCATTATCAATTAATAAATCTCCACGCTTAATTTCGCGCGTATTATGAGGTTTAAATTCTTCTTTTTTATATTTCACACGACTTTGTGTAGAACGAATCATATATTCAGATACATCTCCGCGATAAAAATGTGGTTCGTCTAATACGATAATTCTTTCTAGTTCTGTCGTTGTATCATATATTTCTATATCAAATGTTTGTTTCTCTTTATTTAATGCACCTAGTGCTTGTAATTCTTCTTCTGACGCATATGCGTTTGCAATAATAACATCATCAATTAATTCAGTCGCGAATAAATGCTTCGCCTGTGTTGTCATCGGTAATTCACGATGCTGCTCTAATGTACATAACCCTTCTGTTACTGGCCAAGGTCCGTATGTTGCATCAAATGATGAAATAAAAGCTGCCGTTCTCATACCGTAATCTTTAAATTGTTTCGAGCATTTAATGAAATGATCGTATGATAATCCTGAATAACGATGCGGATAAAAATTATGACAACCAATTAAATTTTCACGATTTGGTCTATGACTCATAATGTTATCTACATACTTCGTACCATTGCTCATATTAATCTCAATTTTCAAACCATACGGATTATAAGTCATAATTGATTCTTCTAATCCTGAGAAACCGACATCTAAACGAATACCGTACGCACCTAATTCATGGAAGAATGATAAATCATTATACGAAATACCTAATTGTTCAAAAACAGATGGACTAATATCAACTAATACTTGGAACCCTAATGCATTCGCATGAGAGATCGTTTCTTTAAATTCTTCTATAATTTTCTCTTTTTCTCCATCCACAGATAATAAACATGTGAACACACGTGTAAATCCATATTTACTTGCTAATGTTAAATACTCCTTATCTTTCTCTACTGTTGAATGTTCTGGATAAATAGAAATACCTAATCGTCTCATATGTACACGCCTCTTTCTTCATCATATTGTAAACCTTTTCAAATATATGTAGTGAAAAAGTATATATCCCCTTCTTGTTCACTACTCTTTTGAATCCGCTTTCTTTAAAGAAAAAACAATTTCTATCATTCTTAACACCTACAAGTCTATACATCTATACTTTACATCTTTTTTTCATAGTTGTGTAGCTTTTACACAAATTTGTCAGTTTTTCATCTTAAAAATTGTTATCCGTTTTCAAGACACCTTCCTTGACTGTTGCATTGGCCAATACATATACTCGAAAGAAAAGAGAAAACTTTATATAGGGGATGAATATATGGGAGAAGCAATACTCGTAAAACGAGAACCGTTATGGACGAAAGAGTTTGTTGCTTTAATTTTTGCAAACTTATGTATGTTTTTAGGGTTTCAAATGTTAATTCCAACCTTACCTGTTTATGTGAAAGAAATTGGTGGCACAAGTTCCAATATCGGATTTGTTGTCGGCATGTTTACCGTTGCGGCACTTTTTGTTAGACCGCTAACTGGGAACGCCTTGCAAAAATTCAATAAAAAAATCATTTTAATGATCGGCACTGCTATCTGTTTACTCGCTATGGGCAGTTACCTTTTCGCCTCAACTATCTTTCTCTTGCTTGCTGTTCGTATTTTACACGGAGCTGGTTTCGGTATTACAACGACTACATATGGAACTGTCGTTTCTGATTTAATTCCCTCAGCTCGCCGCGGAGAAGGCATGGGATATTTTGGCCTTTCTGGAACAATTGCAATGGCCCTCGGTCCACTTATCGGACTATGGCTTATGCAAACATATAACTTCACAATTCTTTTTTTATGTGCATTATCGTGCACAATTGTTTCATTAATATTAACGAAACTACTTCAAATCCAAAAATCGAAACAGCCTCCACAACAATTATCTAGTACTTTTCTCGATGGATTTATTGAGCGTAAAGCTTTACTTCCTTCATTATTAATATTATGTATTACATTAATGTACGGAGGAATCGGAAGTTTTATCACTCTATTTGCTACAGAAGTCGGCATAGCTGATATTAGTCTCTTCTTTTTATGTAACGCACTAGCAATCGCTGTAACTCGTCCATTCTCTGGAAAGCTATATGATGCGAAAGGCCATACATTCGTCATCATTCCGGGAGTTATTATAACTTTTACAGGCATTATTTTATTGTCGTATACGACGACAATTCCGAGCTTAATTATTGCTGCAGCATGTTACGGAAGTGGTTTTGGAGCGATCCAACCTGCACTACAAGCATGGATGATTGACCGCGTAGCACCGCATCGACGCGGCGTAGCAACGGCTACATTCTTCTCCGCATTTGACCTTGGAATCGGCGCTGGAGCGATTATATTTGGATTTATTGCTCATTTTACAAACTATGCAACTGTATATCGTTACTCCTCTCTATTACTTATTGCTTTTCTCTTCATTTACATTACAAGCATAAGAAAACAAAAGCATGGCGATAAAAACACGGAAAAAGCTGCTGGATAATTCAGTGGCTTTTTTATCGTGTTAAAAGAATTATTTCCCCTCGTTTTGCTGTTATAAAACTACATGCATTTTCCTACATATTTTTTTAACTTTCATCAAAAAATATACGATGAACTCGCAGACGCTTTCCTTAATATTCGACTGAACAATATTATTCTAAAAAGTGTGATTTCTTTACAAAATTAAGATTTATACAAGATGAAAACCAATAAAACACAGCTGTTTCTTTAAGGGATTGTAAACTTTTCTTCTCTTTGTAAATTTAGTGTAAATTTTACTAGCAAACCGTTTACAGTACCTCAAGGTTCAGTTAATAATTACACCGTACATGAAATTTAAGGAGTGGAATGCGTGGAATATAATGTTCAAGATATGATCTTCCAGTTCATTGGTGGATTAGGTATTTTCTTATTCGGGATTAAATACATGGGCGATGGACTGCAACAAGCAGCTGGAGATCGTCTTCGCGATATTCTAGATCGTTTTACAACAAACCCACTCATGGGTGTACTAGCAGGTATGTTAGTTACGGTATTAATCCAATCCAGTTCAGGAACAACCGCTTTAACAGTCGGACTTGTAAGTGCAGGATTTATGACATTAAGACAAGCAATCGGTGTTATTATGGGTGCAAACATCGGTACGACAGTTACTGCATTTATTATCGGAATTAAAATCGGAGAATATGCTCTCCCAATTATGGCAGTTGGAGCTATCTTATTATTCTTCTTTAAAAATAAAAAAGTACATTCTTTAGGTCAAGTTATATTCGGCTTTGGTATGTTATTCTTCGGTTTGGAATTAATGAGCACAGGTATGAAACCTCTTCGCTCTTTAGAATCATTCCAAGAATTAACGGTTAGTATGAGTGATAATCCAATTTTAGGAGTTGTTGTCGGTACAGTCTTTACTTTAATTGTACAAAGTTCAAGTGCAACTATCGGTATTTTACAAGAACTATTTGGTCAAGGTGCAATCGATTTACAAGCTGCCCTTCCTGTATTATTCGGTGATAACATCGGTACAACAATTACAGCTGTATTAGCAGCAATCGGTACTTCTATTGCCGCAAGACGTGCAGCATTAGTTCACGTTATCTTTAATATCGTCGGTACAATTATATTTACGATTTTATTAGTACCATTTACAAGCTTAATTCAATATTTCCAAACATCATTAAACTTAAATCCAGAAATGACAATTGCATTTGCACACGGAACATTTAACGTAACAAATGCAGTTATTCAATTCCCATTCATCGCTGTATTAGCATGGATTGTAACAAAACTTATTCGCGGCGAAGATTCTGCTATTGATTTCAAACCGCAGCATTTAAACCCAATTTTTATTGAGCAATCTCCAGCTATCGCTTTAACAGAAGCTCAAAAAGAAATTATCCGTATGGCTGAGTTTTCATTACATGGATTAAAAGAAGCAAACCAATTTTTAAATACACAAGACAAAAAACACGCTGACATGGCTACTCAATTAGAAGGAGCTATTAACAATTTAGATAAAAAAATTACCGAGTATTTAGTTTTACTATCAGAAAAGCCGCTTTCGCCTACGGATTCTGAAAAACATTCCGTTTTAGCAGGTGTTGTTGGAGATATTGAACGTGTCGGTGATCATGTAGAAAACCTTGTAGAACTTGTAGATTTCCAAATTTCAAACCGTGTTTCACTATCAGACGAAGCATTAGCTGAATTAAATGAAATGCTGGAATTAACAATTTCAACACTGCAAGACTCAGTTGAAGCTTTAACAAACTTCGATACTGAACTAGCTCAAACTGTTATTGCAAAAGAACGCAAAATCGACCAAATGGAACGTGTTCTTCGTAAACGTCACGTATTACGTCTAAACGAACGCAGCTGTTCAGGTGATGCAAGTATCATCTTCGTCGATATGGTAAGTAACTTAGAGCGCATTGGCGATCACGCTGTAAATATCGCTGACGGTGTTTTAGGCGAACAAGGAAAAATCAATTTAAAACAATCATTATAATAAGAAAGAGACGCTAACGTAAGCGTCTCTTTCTTATTATATTTTAACAACTGTTCTTCCTTTTAACTTCCCTTGCAATATAAGTGTAAACTTCTTCTCTAATTCTTCTAATGTACATTCTTCTGTATAAGACAGTAACTCTTTATTTCCCCATTCATTCGCTAAAAGCGTCCAAACATCTCTTCTCACATCTACTGGACATTGCACGGAATCTACCCCTAAAAGGCTTATGCCCCTTAAAATAAACGGATATACCGTTGTTTGTAGTTCCTGACCTGCCACATTACCGCATGTCGTTACACAACCACCATACTTTACTGTTTTTAAAGCTGTTTCTAACATACGTCCACCTACAGTATCAATAACTCCGGCGTATATCCCTTTTAACATCGGTCTTCCTGATTCATCATTCAATTCCGCGCGATGAATCACTTTTTTCGCTCCTAGACGTAGTAGCATATCTTTCTCTTCCATTTTTCCTGTCGCTCCTACTACGTTAAACCCTAACTTACTTAATATACTAACAGCTACACTGCCTACGCCGCCTGTAGCACCCGTTACTAAAACATCTCCCATACTAGGCTTGATTCCTGCCCCAATAAGCTTATATACCGACAACGCCGCAGTAAAACCTGCTGTCCCATACATCATACTTTCCTTTAATGACATTCCTTCTGGTAAAGGCACGACCCAAGATGATGGCACGCGAATATATTCTCCGAAACCACCAGAGGTATTCATACCTAAGTCATATCCCGTTACAATAACTTGATCTCCTGCTTTAATGGTAGCATCTTCACTACTCACAACTACTCCTGCAGCATCAATTCCTGGCGTATGAGGATATGTTCTCGTAACACCTTTATTACCAGTAGCTGAAAGAGCATCTTTATAATTTAATGAAGAATAATGAACTTGTATGAATACGTCTCCCTCAGGTAAACTACTTACTTCTCTCTCAACAACTTTTCTTACAAACTGATGATTTTCCTTTTCGTTCACAACGATTGCTCGGAATGATGTATGATTCATTATGCTCTCTCCTTTATCCGTCAAATTCTTCTTTATTATATAGAAGAAATAAGTAAGCTTACTCATTTCTTCTTGGCTATATTTCAACAAATCTTACTTCCCTATCACTTTCTCATAATATATATTTTCATTTCTACTAAAAGCCCTTATACTTATTCTACATCTGACAAATAATATATAGAAAATCTGACTTTTTATAAATATATTGAATTTTTACGAAATGTAAATGTTTTGTAATGTTTTTTTTCGCTAAATTTCATTATAATAAGTGGATATGAGTGTCGTATTTCAATCCAAATGAAGGAGTACAGGAAATGGAGCAAAACCCATCTTTGCAAGAAAATACACGCAATAAACCGAAAAAAAATAAGAAAAAAATAAAAATTATTATAAGCGCTATACTATTCGTTTTATTAATAGGCGGCGGTTATACTTGGTTTTTAGTAAATAAAGCATCTTCTGCTGTTCGAAATGCCGCACACGATTTAGCACGCGGTGATAAATCTGATTTACGTGATAAGGCTGTAAAACCTATTACAAACAATGTCTCTGTTTTAATAATGGGTGTCGATGAAAGCGATGTCCGTGGAAAAGAATATGGTGAAGCTATAAGAACAGACGCGCTTTTACTTGCAACATTTAATAAAGATAGCAAAACTGTTAAACTATTAAGTATCCCACGTGACACATATACTTATATTCCAATAGAAAAGAAAAAAGATAAAATTACACACGCTCATGCATTCGGTTCTGCTAAAAACGGAAAAAATGGTGGACCACAAGCAAGCATTGATGCAGTTGAAAAATTAATGAATGTTCCTGTCGATTATTTTGTAAAATTCAACTTTAAATCATTTATAAAAATCGTCGATGACTTGGGCGGTGTTGAAGTTGATGTACCAGTTGAATTTACTGAGCAAGATAGCAATGATAATGCTGAGGCTATTCACCTAGAAAAAGGTGTTCAAAAGCTAAATGGCGAAGAAGCTCTTGCTCTTGCTAGAACAAGACACATCGATAGTGATGCCATGCGTGGACAACGTCAACAACTCGTTATCGAGGCTATTTTAAAGAAACTAACAAGTGTTGGTTCTGTAACAAAAGTTGGTAACATCATTGATGATATTAACGGACAATTCGTTACAAACTTAACATTTGATGATATGCTTTCATTCTATAAATATGGATCGGATTCGGAAATTGAGAAATTACAAATCCAAGGTGATGATTGCTATATGGCAAAAGGTGACGATACTTGTAGCAAATCTGCTGGTGGTGGTCGAACTTACTACTACAATCCAGATAAAAAAGAATTAGCTAATGTTACAAATGAACTTCGTACTCATCTTGGGCTACCTGCATATACAAAGTCTGGCTCAGACTCTGATTCGAAAAAGACAAAAGAATCTAAGTCTGAAAATTCAAGTGAGCGCGAATCAAGTAACAATGAAGTGAAAAATAAGAACAAAAATAGCAGTGAAGATACAGAAACATCGTCTAACGACAATGAATAGTAAAGAAGCAGTACTCTATGGAGGTAGAGTACTGCTTCTTTTTATTTCGTCAGAATCAAAAATCAGAACTTTCTAACTATCTTTTTCAATATTTTTAAATTATAATAAATAGTAGCAATCTATTCCAATTATCAGGGGGCTCATACATATGAAAGCTGCAGTAAAACATAACATCTCAGATTTTAAAGACTACTTAAAATCCAACGATATATACATGGAAGAAAATATAGATGAAAATGATGGCTCTGTTCATTTTTCAGTAGGATTAGAGACTGAAGCTGGCGCAAAAATTCAACTTATCGCTGCTTTCCAAAACGAACATCCTACGGTGGATATATACTGCTTCAATGTTGCTCACGTGCCTGATGCAACATCAACAAATGATATTTTACATCTCATTAATGAATTAAATACATCTTATCGCTTTGCAAAATTCACATTAAATAAGCAAAATGCAATTGATATTTCAACATCTCTTGCATTCTCAGAACCAAACTTTAATCCAGCACTTGTCTTTGAACATACGAGAATGCTATATAAATTAGCAAATGACGAATATAAAAACTTAATGAAAGTTATTTGGGCATAAAGTAAAACTATAATCCGTTAGGTTTACGGGCAATAAATAAAAGGATGGGCTGTAAGCAGCACCATCCTTTTATTTTGATATCATATCGATCCACATTTTAACAGCAGTGCCTACAATTAAAGTGGACAATACATATTGCAGTACTTTTTGATTTAGCCTCTTCCCGACTCGTGCTCCAAGTGGCGCAGCAAATATACTGGCAACCGCAATAATTAGAGCTGGAATGATAACTACTTGCCCAGTAACCATTTTTCCTGTAGTAATCCCTATTGAGGAAATAAACGTAATAGCGATAGATGTTGCGATCGTCATACGCAGTGGTAATTTTAAAATAACTAGCATAATGGGAACTAAAAGGAACGAACCTCCAGCTCCTATAATGCCTGAAGCTCCCCCTACAACGAACGCTAACAAGCTTGCTAACCATTTATTATACTTCACATCTCCACTATTATTTTGTTTCGGTACAAACATCATAATAGCAGCAATTGTGGCTAAAGCTGCATAAACAACATTGACCGTATGTTCCGCTAATACGTTAGCACCAAAACTCCCTATGAAACTTCCTATTAATATACTAGCTCCCATATATACAACTAGCGTTTTATCCATATCATTACTTTTCCGATAGGCCCATGCCCCTGCAAAAGTTGCAAAGAATACTTGTACCGCTGTAATACCGCTCACTTCATGTGATGTATAGCCAGAAAATCCTAGCAATACCGGAATGTATAAGATCATCGGATAATTAATAATCGCACCGCCAATTCCAACCATTCCTGATATAAACGATCCTATAAATCCAATTATAAAAAGTAATACGACTAAGCTCATCTTACATCCCCTCCCTTCTAGAAAGAAGATGAATTAAATGAATAAGTTTACATTCCCATCCGAAGCATCTGCTAAATAAGCTCCTACTCCTGCAAACTCTACCCCTTCCATAATCTCTTCCTCTTTTAACCCTAATAAATCTACTGTCATTTGACAAGCGACAAGTTTAATCCCCTGTTCTTTCGCCAAATCGATTAAATCTGGTAAAGGCATCGCATTATGTTTTTTCATAATACCTTTAATCATCTTTGGTCCCATACCTGCAAAATTCATTTTTGATAATCCCATCTTATCCGCACCGCGTGGCATCATTTTTCCAAACACTTTTTCTATAAAAGTTTTCTTTACCTTCACATGCTCATCTTTCCTTAAAGCATTTAATCCCCAAAAAGTATGAAAAATAGTTACCTCTTGATCATACGCCGCTGCACCATTTGCAATAATATAAGCAGCCATTGCTTTATCATAATCTCCGCTAAATAAAACGATTGTTGTTTTCTTCTGTTGTTCCATGTTGTTCTCCCTCCGATTACCTATAGGGGTATTTTATCATTTATAAAAAGGTTCAAATCATGTATCTCTGTACTATACGACTTTACCTTCCCATGCTAACATACCACCTACCATATTAATTGCTTGAAAACCGTAGCTCTCTAAAAACTGAACTGCTCGTGCACTTCTTCCGCCAGAACGACAAACGATAATATACTCTTTCTTTTTATCCAACTCATGCATACGAAACTCTAATAGTCCTAGTGGAATATTACACGCTTCTGGAATTTTCCCTTCGGCTACTTCTTCTACTTCACGTACGTCCACGATATTTACTGCTTCTTTACGTAACAATTTTTCTTCCAATTCTTTTACTGTCATTTCTTTCATTTTAAATTCCCTCCTCACAAACCATTCATACCGCCTGAAACATTGATAACGTGCTGAAATCCTAATTTCTTTAATACCTTTGCTGCTTGCTTACTTCTCATCCCGCTCTGACAAATAACAATTACTTCCTTATTCTTATCTAATTGATTCGCCTTACTTGCTAGATCATTTAGGGGGATATTTTGAAACCCTTTCATATGATTCCCTCTATATTCACCTATTGTGCGAACATCGATGAATTGTTTTCCCTTTTTTCCTGCTATACTCTTTAATTCTTTTCCACTTATATTTTGAACACCTTTCACCGGTAAAAAACGTGAAATAACAAACGCTGTAGCCAGTACAATGAAAAGCGTACTTAATATTGTATTCATATAACCAACCTCTCTACATTTATAAACATGCTACGCCTTCTTAATCCAAAACTTCAGCACCTCAGCTTCTTCTACATGCTTTACGATGTCATGACCACTTTTATTTGCCCACGCTGGAATATCCTTAACTGATCCTTTATCCGTTACATGTATTTCTAACACTTCTCCAGTTTGTAGAGCATCCATTGCTCTCTTTGTTCTTACAATCGGCATTGGACATGCTAAACCTTTCGCATCTAACACTTGTTTTATATTCATCATCAATTCCTCCATTTTTTATTTATTTCATTATTCGTGCACTGCACAACGATTTGGACCAATCTCCATTTCACGCTCTTCGTCTTGACTTGGATTTAATCGCCCCATATTTGTTTGACGAATTTCTTGATATGCATTCGGTTGAGGTGGTAAATTCTCCGTTACAACTTTACGAAACTCTCCCTCATCCTCAATATTTAATCCTGCATTATACGCAAATAAATCTTTTAATTTAGCACTAACAATACCACTCTCGTCCATTTCACTTATTTTTGAATAATGAGCCGGTAACACAACTAAGTTTTGAGATAGTTCTTTATATCTGCTATACAAAGTAGTACGTAAATCACTTACCCAATCTTCAGCTTTCCCAGCAAGGTCTGGACGTCCAATTGAATCTACAAATAAAATATCACCTGATAATAAATAGGAATCATCTACAATAAATGACGTACTTCCAATCGTATGCCCCGGTGAGTATAATGCATCAATTTCAATTTTAGTACCCCCCACCGTAATAACAGATCCTTCAACAAGTGGTTTATATGAGAACACCACTTCCTCTGCATCTTTTTGCGGTAACCAATACGTACCACCTACTTTTTCCGCTAACTTACGTCCGCCAGAAATATGGTCTGCATGTAAATGTGTATCCATTACATTCGTAATCGTAACGCCATGCTCTTTCGCAAACTCTTCGTACGCTTCAACTGTTCTTACTGCATCAATAACTGCTGCTTCACCGTTTGAAATAACCATATATGATAAGCAACCTTTTCCAAGACGGTTAAACTGATACATACTTCCGCCATCTTTTAAATCTCCCACTTTTATAGGCTTTACATATTCACTCCAAGCCTTCATACCACCAGATAAATAGTAAATATTTTCTAATCCAGCCTCTGTTAATTGCTCTGCTACAAATATAGAAGACCCTTCTTTTGCACATACTACTAAAACATCTTTATCTTTAGGTAGTTCACTGACAATATGATCTACACCCTCTAATAAATCAAAGTACGGCACATTCATTGAAGTAACTTCTTTTCCTTCAATTTTCCAACCTTCATAATCCGCCTCATTACGAACATCTAAAATAAACAACTCTCCGAATAAAACTTTCTCTGCAACATCTTTTGCTTGTAATGCTTTAACATTCATCTCATTACCCCCGTAGGTATATTTTTATTTAAAAAATTTTATTTTTCCACATTCCCTTTCCACTCTAACATGCCTGGGATGACATTTTTCACATTTGCATAACCTTTCTCTTTCAACATGTGACAAGCTACATCACTACGGTTACCAGTTCGACAAACGACGTAAATTTGCTTCGTCTGATCTAATTCCGCACTACCAAGTTCGCCTAATGGAACTGAAATAGCCGATGGAATATGACCAAAAGCGAATTCCGCCGCTTCACGAACATCTACTATAATACACTCTTCATCACTTAATACTATCTCTTCCAATTCAGCATTCGTAATTGTATGAGGATATTTCACAATTTCATTCACTTCATGCTCGTTTGCTTTCCTAACATAATGCACCAATACATCATCCTCGTGTTTCGTCCCGATATATTGATGTCCTACTTTACCCGCCCAACTTTTTATATCTACCGTAGATCCTTTATCTGTTGCCTGAACTTCAATCACTTGCCCTGGTACTAATCCTTCTATCGCCTTCTTCGTTTTCACAATCGGCATCGGACAAGCCAACCCTTTACAATCTAAACTCATATCCACTTTTATACTCATAATTGATTCCTCCACAACTCATATACATATACCGGCAGGGGTATATTAAAATGTTTTTGAAAATCTGTCAACAATTATGTTTGACAGATTATCGGCTTTTTACAAGTAATTGAACAGCTTCTTTAATTAACTCTTCATTTGAACCATTACCACTTTCAAACTGTTCACGCAAACATTGCTCTAAATTAGTCCCAACAACGAGCCCAATTGTACGATCAAGGGCAGAACGAGATGCCGTTAACTGTGTAATAACCTCTCGGCAATCTTTTCCTTCTTCCATCATACGAAGCACACCACGAACTTGACCTTCAATACGTTTCAATCTATTTTTCATATCTTGATTATATTCCATCCTATAATCACCTCATTACCATTATGTCACTATTTATAACCTATGACAATATATTATACCCTATAGGGTATTTTGTAAACCCCTATTTTTAATATTTATCTTATATGTTCACAAAACAAGAAGTGAAACCTTACTATATAGGCTTTCATTTTCCACCAAATTTTGAAGTGGAAGATGAAAAAATATTAATATACAACACATTCTGGTACTACTGTTCCGTATAATTTAAAGCCACCATCTAAGTTCTTTACCTTATATCCTTTTTCCATTAACATACGCGCTGCAACATACCCTCTCATACCAAGTTGGCAAGTGATATATATTTCTTTGTCCATTGGCACTTCATCCAATCGATCACGTAATTCATCTAACGGAATATTAATAGAGTCTTTAATCATTCCCTGTTTTAGTTCATTAGGCTCTCGAACATCAATAAGATATCCACCATTTTTAACAATGTGATCTATTTCATGCCATTGCACTGTGTCCACAAAACCATCTACTATATTACTTGCCGCATACCCCACCATGTTTACTGGGTCTTTTGCAGAAGAATAGGGCGGGGCATATGATAATTCTAAATCCGGCAAATCGATTACAGTTAAGTTTGCCTTCATTGCCGTTGCAATAACATCAATACGCTTATCTACACCATCACGCCCTAACGCCTGCGCTCCATAAATTTTTCCGCTTTCTTTATTAAAAATTAATTTTATTAGCACAGGCGTAGCATTCGGATAATATCCCGCATGAGAATTTGCCTGTACATGTACTACCTCATAGGGTATATTTAGTCGTTTTAATATTTTCTCATTCACTCCAGTCGAAGCAACTGTTAAATCAAAAACTTTAGCCACAGAAGTTCCCATCGTACCTTTATATAAAGAATCCGTATGACCATGAATAATATCTGCTAACATGCGACCTTGACGATTAGCTGGCCACGCTAAAGGAATCATCGTTTCTATTTCTGTAACAAAATCTTTCACTTCAATCGCATCACCAATTGCATATACATATGGGTCAGATGTTTGAAATTTCTCATTTACCTTTATCGTTCCTCTAACTCCCAATGCTAATCCTGCCTCTTTCGCTAAACTACTCTCTGGTTGTACACCAATTGCTAAAATAATCATATCTGTTTTTATAACTGAGCCACTTTTTAAACGTACAATAGCCCCGTCTTCTTCTAACGCATCTACACCATCTTCTAAAACAAGCTCAACATTGTGATTTCTCATATGTTCATGTACGTATGCTGCCATTTCATAATCGATTGGTGGCATTACTTGATTCGCCATCTCTACAAGAGTAACATCAATCCCGCGTTCTCTTAAATTCTCAACCATTTCCACTCCAATAAATCCTCCACCAATAACCGTCGCATGACGTGGTTTCTTCTCATCAATATACGCTTTTATACGATCTGTATCAGGTACATTTCGTAACGTAAACAACGCCTTCGCTTCTTCAATGCCCGGAATAGGTGGAACAATTGGTTTCGCCCCTGGTGAAAGAATCAAAACATCATATTCCTCGTTATATGTTTCATCTGTAGTTACATTCTTTATCGTAATTGTTTTCTCTTCTTTATTAATCTTTACAACTTCACTCAATACACGTATATCTAAATTAAAACGTTTTGACATCCTTTCAACAGTTTGTACTAATAACTTTTGTCTTTCTGTAATGACACCGCCAATATAATATGGCAATCCACAGTTTGCGAACGAAATGTATTCACCGCGTTCAACCATAATAATTTCATCTTCCTCACTTAAACGACGAAGCCTTGCAGCTACTGATGCCCCGCCAGCAACTCCGCCTACTACAACAATTTTTCTAGACATATTTCAAACCTCCATGTTATTTATTATTTAATTTCCTCATGCATTAAACAAAAACCTATACCTGTATGGGTATATGATAGAGTATAAAAAATTTAATTTCAATCAATATGTCTTTCTTTCACAAATTTGAAACAAATAAAAAAGAACTTAGATACCTCCAAGTTCTTTTGCGTATAGTTCTATAACTTTCTGCACGATTAAACCAATGTATAAATACGTGTTTTGAAAATTTAAATACACCTGTATTTAAATTTTCAAAATCAATAGCTTCTTCACATAAGGTTAAATCCATTCCACGTAAAATTCTTTAATGCCACAACCTGAGAAAACGAATCCCAATGGACTCTTTTTCTACAATGATATATTTATTTTTTTCGTTGCATCTCTATCATTAATCATAACCATCTGCGTCTCGTTATTTGGCAAAAATACGATATATTTTCCCGTTCTCACATTCCTCCAAATAACTTTTCCTTCTTCGTCTGTTTTCCCTATTGAGATCCCAATTTCTTTACTGGGTTCAGGTGATTCGTCTTTCATAAGTATAATTTCAAAATCTTTTATTGGCTGTTTTTCTTTATTTTTCACGTGAAAAGTTACAGAATTAACAACTTTACTAAACTTCTTTTCATTATTTACTATATAACTAGTCATTACGATTATGACCAATACACAAAATAAAATCCATAAAAGCTTATTATATTTATTCAGACCATTTTTTAAGATTATTAAAAACATCGTCTGTCACCCGGTTTCCAGAATTCCAAGAATTACTTCCTACTGTATGGGTAGCTATTATTGTTACACCCGTGCGAGAGTACACGTTCTCCCTCATTTGAAACTGATGTCCACGGTACATCTTCTGCATACACCTTTTGATTCACCAAAAATACTATACAAAAAAAGATTAAAAGAACACCAAAACTATAAAGAGCCAACCTACATCTTATAGAAATAAAGCTATCCAACATAACTTACCTCCTATACAAATGATAGCGAACAATTGAAGATCCCTTTATAAATTCTAGTTTTTCTTTTTTTAGAAGTTAATGTAATTAATAATGATTATCATTATTAATTACATTGACTTAACAAAATCAAACAATGAGTCATATTCTTTACTCTGCGTTCAAAAACCTGTCTCATTAAAGTTTCACCATATTACATAAATCCATAACCTTTTTCACAATCAACTCCGCAGTATTCTCTCCCGGTGGCATTAACAAATTTGTAACTGTTCCATACACAATAGGACTTAATTCTACTTCATATCCGCCATATGCATATTCGTCTTTTGTCGGTAAATAACCAAGATATCCGTTCATATATCCACCAAAGAAAGCCAATTCATTTTGAAGGCTCTCTTTCATTGCTAAGGCAGTTTCTGAAAAAGGTTCCATCGGTATACCTGAAAACATACCATCATTAACTTGAAACAGTTGAACTTCTAAATCTATACGTAACTTCCGAATACCTTGCCTATATTTCTCTAATACGATAGCAAGCCATTCATCCGTATTCACGCCCCACTGCTTCTCGGCTAATCGAGCCATGCTTCGTATCTCATCAATTTCAGGAATATCCTTCAACTTCATTTGCATCATACTTGAAACTGTCCTTAATTTTACAATTGGACTATATGTAACTGTTGGTAACATCGTTAATACATGTCCACTAAGTATGTAAGCCATTTGTTTTAACGCTTCCCTTGAACCGCGATATTTCGCATTCACATTTCCAGCGGCACCTTGAACAATAATAACAGGGCAGTTCACTATCTGCTCTAGAATCTCTCTCGTTATTCCAGGATAATCTGCTGATAATTCATCGCTATCACCTTTTAAAACATTCGGATGCGCAGTACAAAATACTATAATCCCAGATAGCTCCTTCGTTTCAGCATTTCTGATTGCCAACATGCCAATTCGTTTATCTACAACACCCTCAATATTTGTTCCCATCTTTGCTCTTCCATCAGATGTTCTCTCTCGTCGGTTTACACCGATATCACCTGTCGTAACACCCCATCCAACTTCGCATCGCTTTAAATTGTTATTTGCAGTAACAGCACCATGTACTACATTATTTACTAAAATCATTTTATACGACTGCACTAGCGGATCATCACCGACTGTCTCTGGACCGGAATGCGTATGAGTATAAACAACCGTTATTCGCTCAAATGGCACATGAAGCCTACTTGCTACTCGCTCACGAATCATATTCGTATCTTCTACTAACATCCCAATATTATCGATACTTATAAACACAGTTTTCATTTCATCTTTTTCAAATACAAAAACTGTCCCATAAATACGCTCTTCAATATTATTTATTCCTGTCTCTCTATGATATCCGACAAAATCAATACCTACAGGCGGCGTAATATCAACCTTACATACCCCTATTTTGCTCATTTAAATCACTCCATTTCTCTATATAACTCCCTTTTTTCAAGAATAGCATATTTAACTTGGTTCCAAATAAAAAGAACGGACACAGTATCCTATGTCCGTTCTTCCCCTCACACATACTTCCGATGCACCATCTTACCATCATAAGAAAACACAACGCCCTTACTCTCCACAATGGACTCCATATGCACCGTTCTTCCCCATAGTTGATGAAGATATGGTAATACCTTTTCTAAATATTTTAAATCGAGCTCGATTCCTTCGTAACTATGTTTAATGTATAATTCTCCGTTTTTTAAGTAGTCTCCGTCTTCTACTACTAAGTATGGGAAGCCACCATTTGTACGCATATTTACGAGTTGATCACGCACATTTTCCCATTCTTTATCTATTACTTTATATTCTTTTCCTTGGCGCTGGAATAAGTACATATCTTCTCGCATAACAAGATCTTTATTTAAGTAGTTTCTTAGGAACGATACGTCCCATTCAATTTCGCGTACTTCAAACATTTTGTCACGGCCCGATCCTGGTTTTACGCCCCGTCGCTTCATTTCTTCAGTCGGATTGTTGTACCGTTCTTCAATATCTTCAAAGATTTTAATACCTAGGTAGTATGGATTAATACTTGTTTTTGATGGCTGTACAACACCTGCATTTAATTTCGCAAATTCAATTGCTTCATCAGATGTTAAGTCCATTTCACGAAGTATGCGTTGATGCCAGTAGGACGCCCAGCCTTCGTTCATGATTTTCGTTTCAAGCTGCGGCCAAAAATATAACATTTCTTCGCGCATCATCGTTAATATATCACGCTGCCAATCTTCTAACTCACGGCTATATTCTTCAATAAAGAGAAGTAAATCCTTCTCTGGTTGCGGTGGGATTTTCTTCTTTTTACGTATATTAGAGCGCTCTTGTTTTTTATTTCGGTTATCTAAATTCCATAAATCATCGTATTGCGATACCTTTTTCTTTTCTACTTCTTCCTCTTCTAAATCATCAATACTCCATGCGAGCTTCGGACGCATAAGCGACGGATCAATATGCTCTTGAATGGCAAGTACGGCATCTAAAAATGTTTCTACCTCTGCTTTTCCATACTTATGCTCATAAGCTTTCACACGGTCCGCTGTTGCGGCCATACTCTCTACCATATCTCGCTTCGTATTTGAAAAACGAATATTATTTTTGAAGAAGTCACAGTGTGCTAAAACGTGCGCTACAATTAATTTGTTTTGAATTAAAGAGTTCGTATCTAATAAAAAGGCGTAACATGGATCAGAGTTAATAACGAGTTCGTATATTTTACTAAGTCCTAAATCGTATTGTAATTTCATTCTGAAAAATTGTTTTCCAAAACTCCAATGTGAAAACCTTGTCGGCATCCCATATGCACCAAATGTATAAATAATTTCCGCTGGACATATTTCATAACGCATCGGATAAAAATCAAGCCCAAATCCAGTCGCAATTTCCGTAATTTCCGCAATCGCATATTGCAGTGCTTTATCGTCACTTGCTCTCATTATTTTCCCTCCTTACACTTTCCCTTAAGAAAGTGTATGATGAAGAACAAGCTTTCATGAGGATTGATTGCATAATAAAAAGACACCCCCGCAAAAACGAGAATGTCTCATCTATTAACCTTCAATAATCTCCATCTTCTCCGTAATCGGAGTACGTGCTTTTCCTTCTGGTGCTTTATCGAAATAGCCGATATGAAGAATTCCAACGATACGTTGGCCTCTTGTTAAACCGATTCCTTCTATAAATAATGGATTGTAGTTTAATCCGCCTGATTTCCAAACGCAACCTAATCCGCGTTCCCAAGCAAGAAGTTGGAAGTTTTGCATGAATGCACATGTTGCAGCATAATCTTCATCACGTTGAATTTGACGCGGATCTTCATTTATATATACAACGATTTGTGCAGGCGTGCTTAAAAAACGATCTGATAAAATTTTACCGCGTTTCGCTCTTTCTTCTTCCGTGAAAGAGTTTAATACTGCATCTACTAATTTCTTGCGGCCTTCTCCGATGTATAGTTTACAATTCCATGGTTCACGGTGCTTATGATTTGGTGCCCATGTTGCATCGTTTAATAGTTCAATTAATAAATCTTTTTCTACTGCTTTGTCTGTAAATGTACGAACAGAGCGTCTTTCTTTAATCACATTAGCGATGGAAGTATATGTAGTCATATTTATCTCTCCCTTATTTTTATCTATATGTATAAGTTTATCGTCATCATTGATATTGATTTTCAATTTCGATTATACCTTAGTTTTTTACTATTAATCAATGTTTTATGTTGGAAAACTTCTAAAAACGTCATTTCATACTGTGAATAAAAAAACTTGATTTGTTCACAAGTATTTCACATTTTATGGAAATGATATGTGTACAGTTTTCTACATTATCCATCTAGGAGGAGTTTACATGTACAAAAAAATCGCTGTTTGTATGACTATGGCAGCATTATTATGCGGGATATCCACCTTCCCTACATCCGCTGCCACACCAAAAGAAGTAACAATGCATCACCATAAACCAATTCCAGAAGAAGAAATGCAATCGCTAGAAAAACTCGGCTATAACAAACATGAAATTTGGAAAGCTGCTCATATTGCAAGAATTAGTAATAAAGAAATAAAAGATGTTTTAGCTTACTATAAGCAAAATAAATCTTGGGAGAAAACAGCCGAGCATTTCGGTGTAGATCCAAGTAAGCTGAAAAAGCATCATATGAATAAAGAAACAAAGCAAGCACTGCTACAACAGTTAGCAACTATGCAAAAATCCACACCTGATCAGCTAAAGCAAAAAATGAAAGAATATAACATCAAATTGCGTCATCTTACTGTGTTAACAATCATCTCTCAAAAAAGCAATACCCCTCTTGATGATGTATTAAAAATGAAAAAAGATGGAATGGACATTAAACAAATTGCCGAAAAATTAAATGTAAAAAGAGAAGATATACGAGCGGAAATGATGAAATTAGTGAAGTCTATTAAAGAACAAAAAACAAATTAAAATGCTAAAAAGGAAGAGGCTTTCACTACTCTTCCTTTTCTTTATGAACTTTCAATTTTTAAGTATAAATTCCCGTCTTTCCCAAAAACTAACACAAGTAAATGATGTAAGTTAGGGGTGAGAAAATGTTCGGTTTATCATCTAAGAAATCAAAAAAGACTAATACAAAAACACTTTGTTCTATCCCAGAATTTATACAAACCATGAAAGAATCAAGCGATTTTGTCTCTTATAACATACTTAAAGATGAAACGTTGTGCTTGTTTTATTATAAATCTGTCGTGGAAGCACTTATTATTAAACAATTCATTTTAACTCCTATAAAAAAGGAATCGGAACAAATCCAAAACATCTCTGATTTATGTAATATTATTTCTATTGAAGACATTATTACCTCCCCTTCTATTGATGATATTCGTGAAAAATTATTAGGTGGATATATTTTAATACGCTTAAAAAACAATTCGAATCCTGATCAATATGCTTTAATTCGTGCCGAAAGTACTGTTTTAGGAAAACGATTATATAACGATACAGAAAATGAGTATAGCGTAATCGGGCCTAAAATCGGTTTCGTTGAAAACCTTGATACAAATATCCACTTATTACGCCGAAATATCGTAACGGAGCAACTCATTTTTAAAGAAGTTACCGTCGGATCTATATCAAAAACAAAAGTAGCAGTTGCTTATATAGAAGGAATTACAAATGAACAATTTGTCAACACCGCAATTCAACGGCTAGAAGACATTGACTTTGATGTCCCATTTGATTCAACTATGATTGAGCAATTTATTAGTGATAATAGCAATTCACCTTTTCCTGTTCTATTACCTACAGAACGATTAGATCGAGCTGTATTTGCATTAATTAACGGGGAAGTTTTAATTTTAACAGATGGTTCTCCATATGCTTTATCAGGACCAACAACGTTACTGGATTTTTTCATTTCACCAGAAGATTATTATTTACCGTGGATGATTGGATCGTTCTTTCGTATTATTCGTTTTTTCGGAGCTATATTTTCTCTTTTTTCCTCCGCTATTTATACAGCGGCTTTAACATATCATTATCAAATGATCCCTGCCGATCTACTAGGTCCTATTATTTTCTCGAGAGCTAACGTACCTTTTCCTCCTATTCTAGAAGCACTCTTTTTAGAAATTACAATCGAATTGCTTCGTGAAGCAGGGGCGCGTTTACCAACAAAAGTTGGACAAACGATCGGGATTGTTGGGGGGATTGTAATTGGCCAAGCATCTGTTGAAGCAGCTTTAACAAGTACAATTTTATTAATTGCAGTTGCTTTATCCGCCCTTGCATCTTTCACAACACCGACTGTAAAGATGTCTTCTACTATCCGGTTGTTACGCTTTCCGCTTATTCTCTTAGCCGGTGCATTCGGAGGATTAGGCCTCGCTGTCGGATTTGTATTTATTTTAGCTCATTTAATTAAATTAAAATCGCTTGGATCACCTTATTTGTTACCTTTATATCCATTTCGTGGTTTAGGTACAGCAGAAGGTTTTCTTCGATTACCATTTAGTCAAACGGCACAAAGACCTTCTTTTCTTAGACCAAAATCAAAATGGCGCTACAATCCAAACAAATCGAAGCAAAAACGTGATGGTGAGAATGAATGAAAAAAATTTTATTGCACCTTATCATTATCTTCTTCGTTTTACAAACTGGCTGTACACAAACGTATATAGTGGATGCACAGCGTATTATTCATATTGCTGGATTTGACATCACAAAAAACAAAAAATTCCAAGGAACTATTCTATTCCCAGAGTACACACATGGTGTAAAGTCTAAACCAGAGACGCAAACAACATCTGCCCGTTCACTTGAAACAATTGCTTCACGATTAAATGCGAAATCTCCTCACAATGTTGTTGTAGGTCAAATGCGTGTCGTCCTATTTGGAAAGGCTCTAGGGGAACGCGGAATGGGAGAGATTATTACTAACTTACAACGTGACCCAAATATCGGGCGTGATGTACAACTAGCAATTGTAGATGGATCGGCTGAAGAGCTTTTAAATTACGGAAAAAAAAATGGGTCTTTATATATTGCTGATTTACTCGAGCAAAATATAAGAAATGAGAACATTCCACAAACTGAATTAAACATTTTTTTATATAATTATTACTCTTCTGTATGTGATGCCTATGTTCCTTATATTAAAATGGACGATAATCATTCTGTCGCTGTCAAAGGACTTGCCTTTTTAAAAGGCGATAAAGTCGTCATGTATACGGATAAAAGACATTCTGTTTTAGCAAAATTACTTATTAATCCTACGAAAAATGGACGTTACGAAGCAGCAATAAAAAAGGATAAACATAAAGGTATGGTTGTGATACAAAACTTAGCTGGGAAAAACAAATATGATATAGATCAAACTGGCGACATACCAAAAGTAAAAATCCATTTAAAATTAAATGGATTAATTAAAAACTCTCCTAATTGGATTGATTTAAGAAAAAAAACAAATATCAACTATATAAAAAAACAAATTGAACGAAATGTCGAAAAAGACTGTGAAGATTTAATAAAACAATTTCAAGAAAAGGAAATTGATCCGTTAGGAATACGAGATGAAATTAGAAGCCATACGAGAAAATGGAATATAAAACAAATTCGAAATATGTATAAAAATGTAGCGGTAGATATAAATTTAGATCTTAATATTGTACAATCTGGAATCGGAGAATAGTGAGGTGAAATAAGCAATGAATACAATGAATAAAACAAAGACAGTATCTCCATATTTTGCATTTATTTTATTGCATTCTCTCCAGATTGGTATAGGAATTCTCGGATATCAACGTGTAATTTTGAAAAATGCAGGTTATGATGCTTGGATTTCTCTTATTATTGCAGGTATTGCAACTCATATTGTACTGTTTTGTATGTTAAAAATGCTTGAAAAAGACGGAGATTTAATTAGTATTCATACAACAACCTTTGGAAAATGGGTTGGCTCTATATTTTCTGTAATTTTCACTCTTTATTGCTTATTATTTTGCCTTACTGTTCTTCGTACATATATGGAAGTGATACAAGTTTGGATTTTCCCTACCATTAAGTTATGGAAACTTACGCTTATGTTTTTATTAGTCACTTACTACATTATAAAAGGTGGCTTCCGTTCTGTGACAGGGATATGTTTTTGGGGTATTGTTCTTCCTATGTTCGTTGTATTCTTTTTAATCTATCCGATGAAGTATGCACATTTTCGTAATATTTTACCTATTTTTACACATTCACCTTTTGACATGCTTATATCTGCAAAACACTCTGCATTGGAATTTCTAGGGTTTGAAACAATTCTTATCTTTTATCCCTTTATTGAAAAAGGAAAATCTTTAAAAAGATGGGCCCATGCTGGAATTGCTTTTAGCACCTTAATTTATGTAGTTTTAGCTATCGTATCTTTTATGTATTACAGCGAGGGACAATTAAACCGTACTATTTGGCCTACTTTAACGATGTTAAAAATAATTAAAGTTCCTTTTATTCAGCGCTTTGAATATATTATTATTTTCGTTTGGTTTTTAATTATTTTACCAAACCTTTGCTTAACCATTTGGTCATCATGTCAAACGATGAAGCGTTCCTTTCATATTTCATTTAAATTTACATTACCGTTTTTTATTTTCATCATATTTTCAGCTTCTCTACTTTTCACAAACCGTGAAAGTATCAACACATTAAATACCGTACTATCTCAAGCGGGTTTATATATTGTATACGCTTATATCCCAATTTTATTTCTATTCCATTCGCTAAGATGGCGCTTCAAAAATCAGTCAAAAAAATCTTCAACCGATACACCGTAATCTCTGATACAATTTGATTAATACATTTGTAAAGGGGACAAGCGAATGAAAAAGTATGTATTTTCTTTACTTGCAGTACTAAGCTTAATTCTTGCTGGATGCGGAAGTACTGGTACAAATGACCAAAAATCTTCTGAATCAAAACAAGAAGAACATGACCACGCATCGCACACTCAGCAAGCTGACATTCAAGAGAAAACAAAAGGAGTCGACACACTTCCAACCTTCCTAGATAAGCTTGATCCACAAATGAAAGATATCTACACCGTCGCTGGACAAAATGCAGAGCTATTAGATTGGATTCCATGCTATTGTGGTTGCGGTGAAAGTGTAGGACATAAAAATAATAAAAACTGCTTTATTCGTGAAATTAAAAAGAATGGTGAAGTTGTTTGGGACTCCCATGCAACGACTTGCGTCAATTGCCTAGAAATTGCAGTTGAATCTGCTTCCATGAAACAAAAAGGAAAATCAACGCTTGAAATTCGTAACTATATCGATAATAAATACAAAGAAGGCTATGGCAAACCAACACCTACGCCAATGCCAAAAGCTTAAAAAACGAGGAAATTCCTCGTTTTTTCTTTTCATTCTCATTTTTTCTTAACAAATTCTTTCAAGTGTATTTCTCCTTACTTATCACACACTATATATAACTCTCGGTAAGGAGGGTACACAGTGCAAACATATAACGACTATGATAAAGCTCTCTATTACACGTATTGCTGTAATTGGGATAAATTACTCGTTCTCATGGTTCAAACGAACGATCAATTATTTTCTAAGCGTATTGAGCATTTTTTACACGCTTATCAATACAGCAAGGAACTGCCAGAAGTTGATAAACAATTGCAGCTCCTATTTCAATATATTGACCACGCATCCCAAAAGTCACATGTAGAAGAAGTAGAACAAATTCAAATGTAAACTATAGCGCTATTCTCTTCCGGAGAATGGCGCTTTTTTTAATTTTTATATCAATAAAAGTTTCTCCTCATAAAACTTTTATTGATAAACATATTTTTTCTTTCTTTTCCATACCACTTCATACTATAATTTAGTATGTAACTATTATAAGAGAGGTATAAAATATGGGACGAGAAAAAAAGCAAGAATATGCTTTACTTACCGCATGGGGAGCTTCTTTTATCGCTACACTGGGAAGTCTTTATTTTTCCGAAATCATGAAATTTGAGCCTTGTGTACTTTGTTGGTATCAACGTATTTTTATGTATCCATTCGTTTTATGGCTCGGTATCGCTGTAGCAAAAAAAGATTATCGCATCGCAAGTTATTCTTTACCAATTGCAAGTATTGGTGCTTGTATTTCTTTATATCACTATGCAATTCAAAAAGTCCCAGCGTTTTCAGCTGCTGGAGCAGCTTGCGGTCGTGTACCCTGCACCGGAGAATTTATAAACTGGTTTGGTTTTATTACAATCCCGTTTTTAGCACTTATCGGCTTTATTACAATCGCTGTTTGTAGCTTTATTGTCATCAAAAACAAATAAGGAGATGAAAGAATGAAAAAAATGCTTATATTTGGTGGTATTATTATCGCCTTGTTCGTAGCAATTTTCGCTGTCACACAAATGGAAGAAAAAAATGCTACTAGCCAAAAGATTGATAATCCTACTGAAAGTAAGACAAACGGTCCTGACTACTACACAAATAAAATCTCTCTTTCAGATCTTCAAAAGAACTTAAAAGAGAAAAAAGAAGAAACAGTATACTTTTATCAAACATCTTGCGTTCATTGCCAAAAATTATCTCCTGTCCTAGTGCCAATGGCTAAAGACTTAAACGTTGATATGAAAGTTATGGATATTGAAAAATTAGATGCTCCTTGGGATGAATATAAAATTCAAGGAACACCAACAATCATTCATTTTAAAGATGGCAAAGAAGTGAGCCGTATTAGCGGTGAACAGCCGAAAGATAAATTAAAAGAATGGCTTGAGCAAACGAAAAAGTAACGAGAAAAGGAAACTCCTTCTACACATGAAATGGGTGTAAAATCCCACACTAATGTATAAGGAGGGGGTTTTATGCCAGAAGTAAGATGTTCTGTTTCCAACTGTTCTTTTTGGGGACAAGGTAACTTTTGTCAAGCAAGTGCGATCATCGTTCAGCCTGATGCAGATGAAACTGGTCAAACTGAAAATGATTCATATACAGCTGCTGTTTTAACAAACGAGACGCTAGAAAATTCTGTAGCAACGAGTGTAGAAACTTGTTGTCATACATTTAAGCCTAAATATTAAACAAAAAAAGCATGCGATTAATCGTATGCTTTTTACATTCCCCTCCAAAAATCATGCATAATAAAAAAGTACAAAATAACGAGAACGGCCGTCCCGCATAAGGTAATGCGCCGATATATACTCTTCTCTCCTTCCCTCGCTTTCACAAACGCCCAAATAAATCCGAAGAACAATATTAAATCAACATATGGAACATAAAAAGAAAAGACGAGAAACGCATATAAATACACGATAAATAAACAGGTCGTTACTAAAAAAACTTTAAACGCAAATTCACTTTTCATAATATAACCGCCCCCTATCTGTACTGTATTATATTCAGCAAAATATAATAGTTGCAGTTAAACTCCAAGTATAAATAAGCTACCGTCTATAAAACGGTAGCCATTACGGAACATTGTATTTCCGTTTATATATATTACTTAAAATTGAAGAAGGAATTTGCTCGTAACGAATTTTCTCTCCTGTTTCATCTATAATATACAAATTGTTTCCTATATAATATATTCCATCTTTTCGTTTTGAGTACACTGGATATCTTTCATTTGGCAATACCGTTTTCACTTTTGTTAACTGTCCATTTGGTTCTTGCCAATATATATCCGCGCGGTCTACTAGCGTAAGTACTCCAATTTGTTCTTCTTCTATTTTCCGACTATTCCAGCTCACAACGCGATAACCAAGTTTATTCGCTTCATATTCGGGACTCGTATGAAAACGAGAAATGATTACTTTTGTTTGTAATTGTACTCTGTCATATAACCATTGTATATCCCTGTCATGCATGCGAATACAACCATTTGATTCCCTACTTCCAATCGTCCATTCCCGATTTGTCCCGTGAATCGCATATTCATTCTTATCTAGTCCAAGCCACCTCGTACCGAGAGGATTATTCGGTGCACCCCCAGGTATTTTTTTTCGATGGTATTCTTTATTTTTAAATTTAGTTATAATACAAAAGTTACCTTCAGGCGTAGGTGTACGATCTCTTCCAGTCGTTACTGGAAATGTTTTTGTATAATTTCCATTCTCAAAAAAAGACAACTGATTTGTCGTAAGATTCACTAATATTAAATGATCTGTATTAGCAAAAGCACTAACCGGTAGGATGAAAAATAATAGTATGACGAAACATAACTTTTTCAGCTATATCCCCCCTAGCGCTCACTATAATAAGTGGAATTAACATTACTTTGCTCTTATAAATGAAAACTATCCATTTACAATAACGCCCCCATTTACATGTATCATTTGTCCAGTAACATAAGAAGAATCACCAGACGCTAAATATACGTATGCTGGCGCTAACTCATATGGTTGACCAGGCCTTTGCATTGGGACATTGCTCCCAAACTGAGAGACTTTCTTCTCATCAAAGCTCGATGGAATAAGCGGTGTCCAAATCGGTCCTGGTGCAACACCATTTACCCGAATCCCTTTTTGCACTAACGATTGAGAAAGTGATCTTGTAAAAGCTACGATTGCTCCTTTCGTCGCGGAATAATCAATTAACGTTTCATTTCCTTCATATGCAACGATAGATGCCGTATTTATAATGACATCCCCTTTCTTCAAATGAGAAAGGGCTGCTTTCGCAACGTGAAAATAAGAAAAAATATTAATACGAAAAGTCTTTTCTAGCTGTTCTGCTGTAATATACTCTAGTCCTTGCTGCGGATATTGCTGCGCGACATTATTTACTAAAACCTGTAAACTACCTAGCTGCTGGACGGTCTCTTGAACAACATCTTTACAATGCTGTTCATCACTTAAATCACCCGGCAACAATACACACTTTACACCTTCTTTCTCAACATATTGCTTCGTCTCATTAGCATCTTCTTCCTCATCTAAATAAGCAATCGCAACATTTGCTCCTTCTTTTGCAAAAGCGATGGAAACTGCTCGTCCAATTCCGCTATCTCCCCCTGTAATTAATACATTCTTTCCTTTTAACTTTTCGCTACCTTTATAATTGGGATCTTCAAACTGTGGTAGAGGATTCATTAATGATTCAATACCAGGCTGCTTATTTTGATGTTGCGCAGGCATTGTTATAAAGTTTTTTTGCTGTGGCATAGCTGCTTTCAACTCCTTTTCCTTAGCATGTGCACAATAAAAAGCTGAAATTCACACATCGGTTTACGATTAATATTCGAATTTAAGACACAAAATATGAATTGTTATAAACTTTTTATGCAAAACTATTGCAAAATAGATAAAAAACGAATATTATATATAACTGTTGTGAAAATTATTCGTAAACAGAAAGGATGTTTATATGTTTAACCTTTCAAAACATAAAACTTCTATTAAAACTGAAATTATGGCAGGTATTATTACCTTCTTAACAATGGCATATATCATTGTCGTAAACCCTGTTATCCTTGGAGATGCAGGTGTTCCATTTGAACAAGCATTTACAGCAACAATTATTGCTGCTGTTGTCGGAACATTATTTATGGCAATCTTTACAAACTTACCAATCGCAATCGCGCCAGGTATGGGATTAAATGCTTACTTCTCTTACTCTGTTGTAAAAGCGCATGAAGGCATGACTTTCGCAATTGCATTCTCTGCTGTATTCGTAGCAGGTATGATTTTAATTTTGCTATCATTTACATCTTTCCGTACAAAATTAATGGAAGCAATTCCTGAAAACTTAAAACATGCAATTACTGCTGGTATCGGGCTATTTATCGCCTTTATCGGTTTACGTTTAACAGGTATCGTTACAAAAAATGATGCAAACTTAGTTGGACTTGGTGATCTTCACTCTGCTCCAGTTCTACTAGCATTAGCTGGACTTGGAATTACTATTATCCTTATGTCTTTAAATGTAAATGGCGCACTATTTATCGGTATGCTATTAACTGGTATTATCGCTTTCTTCACAGGACAATTAACATTCTCAAACGGTGTTACATCAATGCCTGGATTACCAGAAGGAATTATCGTTTCAAATCCAATTACTGCTGTATCTGACGTAATTAACTACGGATTATACGGCGTTGTATTTTCATTCTTCCTTGTTACATTATTTGATACAACAGGTACATTACTTGGGGTAGCTCAACAAGGTGGATTTATGAAAGACGGAAAACTCCCAAAAGCTGGACGAGCTCTTCTATCTGACTCATTCTCAGCAACTATTGGTTCTATGTTCGGAACGACACCATCAACAGCTTACATTGAATCATCTGCTGGTGTTGCAGCTGGTGGTCGTACTGGTTTAACAACTGTTACAGTAGCTGTTCTATTCGCACTAGCAGCATTCTTCGGACCATTAGTAAGTGCTGTCTCTGGTGTATCAGCTATTACTGCTCCATCATTAATTATCGTTGGTAGTCTTATGATGGGTTCAGTTCGCCACATCGATTGGGACGCATTTGATGAAGCATTCCCAGCATTTTTAGTAATCTTAAGCATGCCTCTTACATCAAGTATCGCAACAGGTATCGCACTTGGATTTATTTCATATCCACTTATGAAAGTGGCAAAAGGTGAATTCCGTGCTGTTCACCCACTTGTATATGTATTTGGAATTTTGTTTGCTTATCAATTGATATTCTTACCACATTAAAAAAGTAGAGCATCGAAATCCGATGCTCTACTTTTCTTTTACAACAATCATTCAAACTATAAAGGCACCTCCAAAATATGAAGAAGGTTATAACCTTTTAATACTTCTCTTCTACCTTTAATTCTTTACTATACTTTTGAATGAAAACTGATGAAATAACCATTACTATGCCCACACTAAAACCAATAAGTTGATCTATTAACATTTCATCATGAATAAACCAGCGAAGTAAAAATACGCTACCAAAAATAAACATCATAATAAACCCAGTATGCCTAAGTCCTTTATAGACATTTTCCATATGTATCACCTCTTCACATAATATTATCCATATTACACCATACAACCATCGAGTAACCGTATCGTCCTCTGACAATATGCAGCTACCTTTTGATCATGTGTAACAACTAGCACTGTTTTTCCTTCTTTATTAATCTCTTGTAAAATACTCATAATTTTCTCCCCATTTTCTTGATCAAGAGCACCAGTCGGTTCATCAGCAAGTATAATTTTTGTATCTTGTGCTAAAGCCCTTGCTATTGCTGTTCTTTGCTGTTCTCCTCCTGATAACTCGTAAGGATATTTGTTAATATGCCTCTCAAGCCCTACCATTTTCAGCATTTCTTTTGATATTTGCATACGTTTCTTATGAGAAATTCTTCTATATATAAGCGGAAGCATTACATTTTCAACAACTGTATAATCATCTAATAGCGAAAAGTTCTGAAACACAAATCCAACTTCCGTGTTTCTATACTTATGATAATTTGACTTGAATGTACTCGTATCCATTCCATCTAAAAAATACTTTCCAGTAGAGGGGCTATCAATTAAGCCAATAATGTTAAGCAAGGTTGATTTCCCAGAACCAGATGGTCCCATAATGGCTATCATTTCGCCTTTTTCTATTGTAAGATTAATATCTTGTAAAGCACTAAAATTACTCTTTCCGTATCCCTTAGCCACATTTGCGAGCTGAATCATCTATAACACCTCTTTCATATATGTATTTTTTATTTTTAGTACATTGAAATAAATGATTGCATATATAACGAGGACCATTACAAGTGATAAAGCACCTATAACAACCAATGATTCTATAGAGACTTTTAACGTTCCAAAGAAAGATACTATACTATTTTCTAGCCCTTTCTGAATTTCAATTACTCCGCTATTCTCCCATTGAAAATACATTATGCCTATACATATCGCTAAAACGAATAGCAACATATACTCAATAATAAATGGAAGACATATTTGAAAAGTGCTTGCACCTAACGCTGATCTAATAGAAATATTTTTACGCTCCATATAAAGTGCTGCCATTGATGTTAATACAATAGATAGAAATGAAAAAAATAAGACTGTACCGCTTAATAATAAGGGGTATGACATATTATCAATACCTTGTTTTTCGTTTTCTAACAATTTATTCGGATTTGTAACATAATACGAATAACCCTTACCTTCTGTTACCTTTAATACTTTCTTTTGAAGTTCATTTATATTTATCTTATCATTTGTTTCTATAATTAACCCATTGTATAAAAGTTCTACACTATAGAACTCTATTTCTTCTGTTCCAATTGGTAAAATCGCCATGTCATCTAATAATGTAATACGATTATCCGATATTTCACCACTTCGAGGATATGTAAATGGTGAATTTTTTTCTAAAAAACCAATTACTTTTAGCTTCATTTTTCCAGATGGTATAACATCACCAATAGATACCTTTTCTATATAATTAGCCCCTAATATAACAGGTCTAATATCAAATACTGATTTATGAAATTCCGATTCCTCAAAATATCTTCCTTGTGAAATTCGTATACGAAAGTACTTATTAATATCTTTATCAACAATAAGAGTCTTTATCGTTCCATTTTCTTTTTTTAAACTAAGTGAATAGTTACGGAACAGATAATTAGTTTTATTTGTTATTGGTATCATATTAGATAACCCTTGCATGAAATGTTGATAATCATTTTTCGCTTTTTCTTCGCTAAACAAGGTTATATCTTGCGTCGCATAAAGTTCATAGAAATTTTTATGAGTCGATAAATTATTTGCTACCGTCATCATTTTTCGATATCCCGAAAGATTACTAACAAATTCTATTGCTGAAGAAAATGCAATAATTAAAGAAATTACTATAATCAAACTTGGTAACAACCGTTTTTTCACAGACCGTATAGAATCAAATATAAAAAACATGACGACCTCCTACGTTCTTAAATGTTTTCCGGGATATATATTTATAATGTGCTTGATTGGAATTACAGTAACAAAAATTGTAAGAAAAATTAT
>NZ_JBNLYC010000038.1:0-38260 GCF_050172015.1 Bacillus sp. GMa5/1
ATATGGATTTTTCAGAATAATCATGATAGATTATAAAGTGAAACTTTAATCAGTAGAGGGTGTTCATCCCCACTGATTATTAGTTGAATCAATCGGGCATTAACGGACAGTTGATCTCCCACCTAACTTCCTTGCCCAGCCAATTTTAAGGTGGGAGTTTTGCTGCCCGTTAATGCGGGATAAATATGCATAACGCATCAAAAGACCTGACAAAAGAAAGGGGAACTACATGAGTACGCAGATGTTAACTTTAACTTCTATCTCTATTTACATGCTCGGGATGTTAGTAATCGGCTATTTCGCCTACAAACGAACGTCCAACTTAACAGATTATATGCTTGGCGGGCGTACACTAGGCCCCGCAGTAACAGCATTAAGTGCTGGAGCATCCGATATGAGTGGTTGGCTTTTAATGGGATTACCCGGTGCAATGTTTAGCGTTGGATTAAGTAGTAGTTGGATTGCGATCGGCCTAACACTAGGCGCATACGCAAACTGGCTTTATGTCGCTCCTCGCTTACGTACCTACTCAGAAATTGCAAACAACTCTATTACTATTCCAGAATTTTTGGAACACCGTTTCCACGACAAATCTCATATGCTACGCTTAGTATCCGGACTTGTTATTATGATTTTCTTTACTTTTTATGTAGCTTCAGGATTAGTTTCAGGCGCTGTATTATTTGAAAATTCATTTGGCATGAACTATCATGTTGGATTATTCATTGTTGCAGGCGTTGTTGTCGCTTACACATTATTTGGTGGTTTCTTAGCAGTAAGTTGGACAGACTTCGTACAAGGAATCATTATGGTGGTCGCTCTTATTCTTGTTCCTATCGTAACAATTATGAATTCGAACGGACTTGGACCTGCATTTGATACAATTCGATCTGTAGATCCAACACGTCTAGATATTTTTAAAGGTGCCTCTACTTTAGGAATGATTTCTCTATTCGCATGGGGCCTTGGTTATGTCGGACAACCTCATATTATCGTACGCTTTATGGCAATTTCTTCTGTAAAAGAACTTAAAAGTGCACGAAGAATTGGTATGAGCTGGATGATTTTCTCTGTTGTTGGAGCTATGTTTACTGGTCTTATTGGTATTGCTTACTATTCACAACAAGAGTTGACATTATCTAATCCAGAGACAATTTTCCTTGAACTTGGGAAAATTTTATTCCATCCACTTATTACTGGATTTTTATTAGCAGCCATTCTAGCAGCGATTATGAGTACAATTTCATCACAGCTACTCGTTACTTCTAGTGCTGTAACTGAAGATTTATATCGTACATTCTTCAAACGTTCTGCATCTGATAAAGAACTTGTATTTGTCGGTCGTATGGCTGTACTTGTTATTGCATTAGTTGGGTGCGCATTAGCGTTTAAACAAAATGATACGATTTTAGCTCTTGTTGGATACGCTTGGGCTGGATTTGGTTCTTCATTCGGACCTGCTATTTTATTAAGCTTATATTGGAAACGTATGACGAAGTGGGGCGCACTTGCCGGTATGATTTCTGGTGCCGCTACTGTTATTATATGGACTCAATTCAAATTCTTAAAAGATTTCTTATATGAAATGATTCCAGGTTTCGCTATTAGTTTACTAGCCATCGTAATTGTTAGTTTACTAACACAACCTTCAAAAGAAGTTAAAGAGCAATTTGAGGATTTCGAAAAACAACATCGTCATAATTTATAAAAAAATCTCTGCTGTTATCATAACAGCAGAGATTTTTTACAGTTCGACAATCTTTTTATCAAATTTAACAAATTCTTTATGTTTCGTTAAATTTAACATAACACTACTCCTTTATAGTATGAGTATCAGCACTTATACAGAAAGGGGACTCCAACATGTTAGCAGCTTTCCAGCAACAACAAACACGAAAATTTTCACCTATCACAAATACTTCTGCGTCTTGTTTAAACATGCAACCTAACCCGCCTAAAATTTCAATTGCTCCTTCTGTTATTTCAGTCATCGGTGTTCATATGGAAAAACATAAATTAAAAATAAAAACGGGACAAAACATTGTGTTATCAGCTTCCATTTTACCAATACAAGCAACGAATAAAGAGCTTATTTGGTCAAATATGAATTCTGATATCATCACCATATATCCAAAAGGTGACACCGTGACGATTACTGGAAAAAGTGCAGGTAAAGCAGTCGTAATTGTCACAACTGCTGAAGGCAAATTTCGTGACCTATGTGTCATTCATGTACAACCTTATATGACAAATCCAAAGTAAAAGAGTGGCTTCGTAGCCACTCTTTTACTTGATTTCAATATTTGAGTTTTTACTTTTTACAAGGTTAATAAAAAATTGGATATAACCATACATTTTTTTTGATGGAAATTCTACTAAACTTTCCCCGTCTTGATTTAAGTCAATGAATCTCCTTCTCTTCCCTATTACAATGAAAACAATATTAGAAAAGGAGGACATATTATGACTGAACGAAAGTACGCCTTATTTGCTAGCACATCTCTTCTTGTTATGGCATTCATTGCATTTTTCTCTTACGGTTTTGTTCATGGAAACCTCGTTATACAAGGAGATGCGAGTACAACATTCCATAATATCCAAACTTCAAATTCACTTTTCAAAGCGGAAGTTTTTGGGTGGATTATCATTTTTATCACTGATATTGTCGCTGCGTGGGCTCTTTATTTCTTTCTAAAACCAATTCATACTAGCCTCTCATTACTAGCCGCTTTGCTTCGTCTTATGTATACAGCTATACTTGGGATTGCTATATTCAATCTAATATTGGCATTATTGCTTTCAAAAAATACAATTGCAAATCCAGAAACATATACAATGTTGTTTCTCAGTGCATTCGAATACATTTGGTCTGTAGGATTGATCATTTTTGGATTGCATCTTTTCGTTTTAGGCTATGTAGCTTTTCTCTCTAAACAGATACCAAAGTTTATTAGTATACTGCTGTTCATTGCTGCTACCGGTTATATGCTAATTCACGTCATGAATACAATGTTTACACAATACGATACAATGATTTCACTCATACAATCACTATTCCAATTACCTATGATTGCAGGTGAATTAGGACTTGCGATATGGCTACTATTGAAAGGTGGTAAACACTCTAATTAAGCCGTTTCTTAATTCTACTTAATGATTCTGGTGTCATGCCAAGATAGCTTGCTAGCTGATATTGTGGAACGCGATGAATTAAATACGGGCGTTTTCGTAACAATGTTTTATATCGCTCTTCTGGTGTCGATGAGATAAATACAGCAAGTTCATCTTGTACTTCACCGAAATTGTACTCGATCATTTTACGCGTCATTTCTTCTAATTGTGAATACTTATTATACATGTCCTTTTCACTATGTAGATCACCAACAACTACAGTACAATCTTCTAAACACGTTAACGTATATGATGAAGATTTATCTTGTTTATGATGGTTGAAATTCGAAATTGCCTGTTCTTCTGTATAAAAATTTGATGTAACTTCTTTCCCTGCTTCATCTATACTATGTTGCCTAACGCATCCTTTTAATACAAAATAACATTTTAACGGAACATTTCCTTGTCTTAGGAGCACTGTTCCTTTTTTATATTCTTCAATTTGTAATTCACTGAGAATCATTTGCTGCTCTTCTTCACTTAGTGTTGTAAATCTATTCATATACTTCTTTAATATCTCTTCCATTTTCTTCCCCCTTCTACGCCCGTATTTCTATAAAACAAAAAGAGAAGTATCACAACTTCTCTTTTCTCCCCTAACACTATAATTCCTGTGTATACACTGGCTCATTTACGACATTTTTTGCTGTTCGCTTTTGTTGCTGCAGTAAGAAAACAGATACACCAAACAATACGAGCATGCTACCGATAATTTGCATTGCATTTAATTTTTCTCCAAGTAAGAAGAACGCAAGTATAGATGCTCCAACAGGTTCTCCTAAAATACTCATTGAAATTGTCGTTGCATTTACATAATTTAATAGCCAGTTATTAATTACATGTGACACTGTCGGCACAACCGCAAGTAAAAGAAAAACAGTCCAATCCCACTTCGTATAACCTGTAAAGGGTACTTGTAATATAACATTATAAATCCCCATAAAAAGACCTGCGAACGCAAAGACTGTAAAGCTATAAATCCAGTGCGATACTTTCTTCACTGTCGTTTGCCCGATAAATAAATAACCGACAACCGCTATTACACTTAGAAAGGATAATATGTCACCATAAATTGCTTGCTTACTTAAACCTAAATCTCCCCAACCAATGCACATTACTCCTAAAATAGCGATTCCCATCGTTGCAATGGCTGAATATGTTGTTCTTTCTTTAAATAGAAAAAAACCTCCAACTAAAGATACGATTGGTTGAAGTGCCAAAATAATTGTTGAACTAGCAACTGTTGTATGCTTTAAAGATTCAAACCATAAAAGAAAATGAAGTGCTAAAAAGAAACCAGATCCAATTAAAAAGCCCCAATCTTTCATTTGAATCCTATTAAATTCCTCTCTTTTTTTCCATACGATAGGCAGCATAATAAGTACGATAATCCATAAGCGGTACATACTTAATATTGAAGATGGTGCTGAGGACATCTTTACAAAAACTGCTGCAAAGGAAATGGCAATTATAGAAATTGCTAATGGTAGTGCGATTGATTTTTCTTGTTTCAAATCCTGTCTCCCCTCTCACCTGTCAAAAATCCCACTTCATTATATCCGTTTTCTTTCGCAACTTAAATACTAATTTTTTAGATTCTTCGTACCATTATGGTAAAATAGAAATTAAGGCACCAATTAGTGAATATTTCTTTCCTTTTCACTACAAGCGTCGCTCTTACAATCGTTACAGTAAATTTTTATTTAGGGGGATCTACATGAGTCAAACAATAGGGAGAATTGAAGAAATTTCATTTTATAGCGCATCACTTCAAGAAGATGTTACACTTCTCGTTTATTTACCAGTAAATTACACACCACTGCACAAACATACAGTTGTAATTGCACAAGATGGTAGAGATTATTTTCAGCTTGGTAAAGCGCACCGTGTAATTGAGCGCCTTCGTGAAACCGAAGAAATTGACCGTACAATTATTGTCGGTATTCCATATAAAAATGTACATGATCGTAAAGAAAAATATTTCCCAAATGAAGTAAAAAATGCTGCATATATTCGTTTCCTTGCTCATGAACTTGCACCATATATTGATGAAAATTATCCAACGTACCAAATGGGAAAAGGTCGTGTTTTAATTGGTGATTCTCTTGGCGGAACAGTTTCCTTTATGACTGCACTTATGTATCCGCATACATTCGGTAAAGTCGTTATGCAATCACCATTTGTGGATGAGACAGTGATGAACTTAGCAAAAGAATTCAAAGATCCACAGGCGTTAGAACTGTATCACGTCATCGGTACAGAAGAAACGGCTGTAAAGCGTACTGATGGACAAGTATCTGATTTCGTAGGGCCGAACCGTGAGTTAAATACACTTCTTACAGATAGAAACTTCATCACGCATTATGAGGAATTTGAAGGCAATCATACTTGGAAATATTGGCAGACTGATTTACCGAAAGCCTTCTCTCATATTCTATCAATGAAATAATAGAGAGCAGTATTCAGAATAATTTGATATAATAGATAAAGAGATTTATTTATCTCAAAATCTAACTAGACTTACAAAGGGAGGAATTGGAACATGAAATTAGGCATTGTAATTTTTCCATCTAAAATGATTCAAGATAAAGCGAACGGATTGCGTAAACGTTATGACCCGCACTACGCATTAGTTCCGCCACATATTACATTAAAAACACCCTTTGAGGCGCAAGATGAACAATTAGAGTCGATTGTAAACGAGTTACATACAATCGCAAGTAAAACGAACCCTTTCACCCTTCATGTTGGGAAAGTTGGTTCATTCGCACCTGTTAATAACGTCCTTTACTTTAAAGTAGAAAAAACACCTGAACTTACTTTCTTAAATGAAGAAATGCATAGCGGGTTATTCACGCAAGAACGCGAATATGCTTTCGTACCTCATTTAACAATCGGACAAGGCTTATCAGATGCAGAGCATGCTGATGTGTTGGGCCGATTACGTATGAAAGATTTCTATTACGAACAACCAATTGATCGTTTCCATCTTCTATATCAATTAGAAAATGGAACATGGACTGTACACGAAACATTCCGTCTTGGAAAGGGGAACAACTAATTTGCACGCACAGATTGTACAAACGGACGAACAACTAAGAGATGCATTCTCTGTACGTAAACAAGTGTTTGTAAATGAACAACGTGTCTCTGCTGAAGAAGAGTACGATGAGTTTGAAGAAACTTCAACACACGTTGTTATATATGACAATGATGTTCCAGTTGGTGCTGGACGTTTTCGCATCCTTGATGGTATAGGAAAAATGGAACGCATTTGCGTGCTAAATTCCCATCGCAAAAAAGGGATTGGAAAAATTGTTATGGATTCTCTTGAAGCGTATGCAAAAGAAAATTCGCTACCAAAATTGAAACTTCACGCTCAAACACATGCCGAAGATTTCTATAAAAAACTTGGATATGTAACAAGTTCTGATGTATTTATGGAAGCGAATATCCCGCACGTCGTAATGATAAAAGAATTGTAATTTGAAAGCAGGAGGTGATCCCTCCTGTTTTTTTACATTGCTATTTTCTTTTTCTTCCGCTAAAGTTAAATGTTGATGCTATAGTTTTGAAGGTGAACATATGACACAAGAAAAATTTTCACAAAAATCGTTAACACACGCTGATATTCCGCGTGCGACATATCATATTCCGAAAACATCTACCCATTTAATTATGGAAGAAGATGTAGATGCGGCTTATTTCCGCGCTCTTGAACAACAAAATGTTTTTTTAAACGAAAAACAATTAGAAGCCGTGCGCACAACAGAAGGTCCTGTTCTTACACTAGCTGGTGCCGGAAGCGGGAAAACATCTGTTTTAACAACTCGCGTTGGTTATTTAGTAAATGTAAAACAAGTTCATCCACGAAATATTTTATTACTTACATTTACACAAAAAGCAGCTGAAGAAATACGAAGTCGTGTTGCGAAGTTACCAGGTATGAATCATGCAGCAAGTAGCTACGTAGTTGCTGGTACATTCCACTCTGTTTTCTTAAAATTACTTCGCAGTCAAGGTTATAATCAGCAAATTTTAGCAAATGAAAAACATAAACAAATTATGATAAAGAAAATCTTAAAAGAATTGCGTTTAAAAGACGATTATGATGCTGAAACGATGCTCGCGATGATTTCACTTGAGAAAAACAAATTAAATCGTCCGAAAGATGTAAAAGCGAAAACACCAGTCGAACAAGAATTTAAAGAAGTATACGAACGTTTTGAAGAGGTAAAACAAAGATACAATTATATTGATTTCGATGACATCTTATTGGAAACATATTATATGTTAGAAAATAATGCTCCTTTACTAACTCAATTACAACAACGTTTTCACTACATTGAAGTAGATGAGTTTCAAGATACATCGTATGCACAATATGAAATCGTAAAATTGTTAGCCACGCCAAGAAATAATTTATTTATCGCAGGTGATGACGACCAGGCGATATACGGCTGGCGAGGAGCAAGTCACCAAATTATTTTATCTTTTCCAAAAGAATTTGATAACACAACAATCATTGCACTAAATACGAATTATCGATCCAATCCCTTTATCGTCGGGCTTGGAAATGAAGTTATAAAATTAAATCAAGAACGTTTTGATAAAGAGCTATACTCTGTTCGTGAGGAAGGTGTACAACCTTTTTATGCAAGACCTGCTACGACTCTTGATGAAGCAAATCAAATTTTGCAGCTTATTCAAGAAAAAGTAGAGAGTGGTGAACGTAACTTTAAAGATTTTTGTTTACTGTATCGCACACATTCTGTAAGTCGTTCGTTACTTGATCAGCTTACCATTCATAAAATCCCGTTTATTAAACACGGAGCGAGCCAATCATTTTATGAACATTCTTTAATTAAGCCTGTATTAGATCATTTAAGACTCGTGATTGAGCCGTTTCGACTAGAATCACTTTCAAACATATTGCCGACGATGTATATCGGACGTGATGATTGTATTTCATTTATTGAACGTGAACAATGGAAATATGGTGAGGGGCGCTTCCCTTCTCTTCTTCATTTCTTACTATTAAATCCAAGCTTAAAACCTTTTCAAGTGAAAAAGGTAAATGAGCGCATCGATTTTATTAAGTTTATTAAAGAATTAGAACCGAAAAAAGCATTAAAAGAAATCATTCATGGTAAAGGAAAATATTTAGAGTACTTACAAAGTAACGATCGTTCTTCCTTTACAATGCATAAAGACATACAAGAAGAAATGTTGGAAGAATTAATGGAGTCTGCAACTCGTTTCACCGATATTCCAGCTTATTTACAATTTATCGACGAGGCGATTCAAGGTCAAAAAGAAATGGAAGCATTAAAAACAATGCCGCAAAAAGATGCCGTTTCACTTATGTCAATTCATAACGCAAAAGGCCTTGAATTTCCATGTGTCTTTTTACTTGGAGCGAGTGATGGAATCCTGCCTCATACTTCTTCTTTAAAAGATGCAAATGATCGTGTTACGGAAACTTCTGAAGCGTTAGAAGAAGAACGCCGATTACTTTACGTTGCCATTACACGTGCGAAAGAAGAACTTTACATTTCTTCTCCGCAATTTTTCAGAGGAAAGAAATTAGATATATCTCGTTTTTTATATACTGTGCGAAAAGATTTACCTGAAAAGACATCCACTAAATAAGGATGTCTTTTTTTATATCACGTTATGTACATCCCTCCTATATAAATTCCTTGTTTTTATCGTGAGAATTAACGTAATATCAGCCATATCCCACTCATATTGTAATAGTGTATGTCAGAACTCACGAGAAGGAGTGAACATAATGAGCTGCAATTGTAATGAAGATCATCAACATGAGTGTGATTTCAACTGTGTATCGAATGTTGTTCGTTTTATACATGAACTACAAGAATGTGCAACGACAACATGTGGATCTGGTTGCGAAGTTCCATTTTTAGGTGCACATAACAATGCATCAGTAGCGAATACACGTCCTTTTATTTTATACACAAAAACTGGAGAACCTTTTGAAGCATTTGCACCATCTTCAAGCCTTACTAGCTGCCGATCTCCCATTTTCCGCGTAGAAAGTATAGATGATGATGACTGTGCTGTATTGCGTGTATTAACTGTAGTTTTAGGTGATGGTACCGGTGTACCACCTGGTGACGACCCAATCTGTACGTTTTTAGCTGTACCAAATGCAAGACTAATATCAACCTCCACTTGCATTACTGTTGATTTAAGTTGCTTCTGCGCTATTCAATGCTTACGCGATGTTTCTATTTAAAACTAAATAATGAGTTAAGCATGGATTGGGTGGCAGAGTATTCTGCCACCCAATCCATGCTTAACGAGTATTCTTATGTAAATTTCTTAAAATTGGGAACTTGTCTAGAACATAGAACCTGTCCTTTTCATTAACTGAAAGTAGAAACAGATAAAGGAGTGAAAAACATGTTCTCTTCTGATTGCGAATTTACTAAAATCGATTGTGAGGCGAAGCCAGCTAGTACACTACCTGCCTTTGGTTTTGCTTTCAACGCGTCTGCACCTCAGTTTGCTTCACTATTTACACCACTATTATTACCTAGCGTAAGTCCAAACCCAAATATTACTGTTCCTGTAATAAATGATACAGTAAGTGTCGGAGATGGCATTCGAATTCTACGAGCTGGTATTTATCAAATTAGTTATACATTAACAATTAGTCTTGATAACGTACCTACTGCACCAGAAGCTGGTCGTTTCTTCTTATCATTAAATACACCAGCTAACATTATTCCTGGATCAGGTACAGCAGTTCGTTCTAACGTTATTGGTACTGGTGAAGTAGACGTATCCAGCGGTGTTATTCTTATTAACTTAAATCCTGGTGACTTAATTCAAATTGTGCCAGTTCAGTTAATTGGAACTGTAGACATTCGTGCTGCAGCATTAACAGTTGCACAAATTAGCTAGTAAAAAGCGGTATTTCTAATACAGAAATACCGCTTTTTATATATAATAAAAAACACTCACAGTAGCATGAGTGTTTCATTCTTCATATTGTTTTATTGTGTTCTTCTTTTTCCCACAATTGCATCCCTTTTTCTTCACAAATCCTTGTTGTTGTAATTGTTCTTGATATGCCTGTTGTTGTGCTTGGTGTTGTTGCTGTATATGATACCACTGCTGCAGGTCATATGAATTCTGCCTTAGATTATTGCTCACAGCAAACATCTCCTCTACTGTCAATTCTGTCTATTTACTATATGAACAACTCTTTATTTCCGTTCCCTCATTCTTTTAAACTCCGCTTTTTCTCGTATTATGAAAATATATTATTCTCCCATAAAATATCCTGTAATTGTTTCAATGATTGCTGCCGCTCCTGCAATAGCTAATAATGCAAGTAACGGTTCCGCAACGATAGGGATCCAATTATATAAGACTAATAAAAAAGCACTAACCCATACACCTGTACACCAATAACAGCTTAATAATTCGCCAATCCACTTTCTTAATCCATTACCTTTCACTTTTGTAAACGTTGATACACTTCCATCCGGCTCCGTAATCTCTAATTCATCAATAAATGGTCTTCGCAAAAAGGCTGTAATTTTATCATAAACAATTAAACGAGTGAGCCTAAAAGCAGCTAACGCAAAAATAAAAAATAAAAGCCAGCTTGTAAACAGCATAATTCCACCTACCCTTATCCTCTTTCGCCTATTTAAAAAAAAAGGTCTTGAGATTGTGACCAAATCTCCTCGACTCCAATATCTTATTAATGTAAATACAAACAAGAAGATAAGGAGTGACATTAATGAGTTGTAACGAAAATAAACACCATGGCTCTTCTCATTGTGTAGTTGACGTTGTAAAATTCATCAATGAATTACAAGATTGTTCTACAACAACATGTGGATCTGGTTGTGAAATCCCATTTTTAGGTGCACACAATACTGCATCAGTAGCAAATACACGCCCTTTTATTTTATACACAAAAACTGGAGAACCTTTTGAAGCATTTGCACCATCTTCAAGCCTTACTAGCTGCCGATCTCCAATTTTCCGTGTGGAAAGTGTAGATGATGATAGCTGTGCTGTGCTACGTGTATTAACTGTAGTATTAGGTGACGGTACTCCGGTACCACCTGGTGACGATCCAATTTGTACGTTTTTAGCTGTACCAAATGCAAGATTAATATCTACAACTACTTGCATTACTGTTGATTTAAGCTGTTTCTGTGCGATTCAATGCTTACGCGACGTTTCTATCGTAAAGTAAACTAAAAAACTATTGGGGTGGTAGAAGCTTTCTACCACCTTTACATATTTAAAAACCGGCCATACTAATCGATTGGATATCATCTATAGACAACCTAATATCTCTCATACTATTTTGCGGCATAATAGATACAATGCCATGACGATACGATATGATCGATCCAACATATGAGACTGTAGCTGTTTTTATTCTGCATCTTACTTTCGGAATGTAATGAGGGCGGTTTAGTAAAAAATGAATTTTTTCATCATTATTCATATCCTTAAATGATTTATTATACGGGACAGTTCTTACTGGTTCTGGTTCTTGCTCTTCTTGTTCTATGTGTTCTTCTTTTTCTTCTTCTATTTTTTCTTCCACTTGCTGCTCTTCTTGTTGTTCTTGTTCTATTACCTCTTCCACAGCACTTCTTACAATATTTTCTTGTCTATTACTTTTCTCTTTTTGATCTTCATTTTCAAAGTTTGTCAGGATAATCCTTTTTATTTTCGGTGCAGCAAGTTCTAAACTTACTTGCGTGATATATAACAACGGTTTTCCAACTGTTGAACTTTTATTTTTATTCTTCACACTCGTCCCTCCCACTTCCATACGTAGCTAAATAAATCGTGTACTATTATAGTTATATTCATCACGTGGTAAGAACTTTCGTTAAAAATCGTTCTTTCTAAGAACAAATAAAAAGGACAATCTCAGCATTTAGAGATTGTCCTTTAAAAATTAATATTATATTTATCCTAGGATATGATACCCTGAATCAACATGAATGTTTTCTCCTGTTACACCGCGTGCTAAATCACTGAATAGGAATACTGCTGTATCGCCAACTTCTTCTTGCGTTGTTGTACGACGAAGTGGTGCGCGCTCCTCAATTTCTCTTAAGATTGAGTTGAAATCGCCTACACCTTTTGCAGATAACGTACGAATTGGTCCTGCAGAAATAGCGTTAACACGAATACCGTGTTGACCTAAATCGTTCGCTAAATATTTCACGCTCGCTTCTAATGAAGCTTTCGCAACACCCATAACGTTATAATTTTTCACAACGCGCTCGCCGCCAAGGTATGTTAATGTTAAAATATTTCCGCCTTCTGTCATTACTTTCTTCGCTTCTCTTGCTACAGCTGTTAAAGAGAATGCGCTAATATTTTGTGCAAGTAAAAATCCATCGCGAGAAGTATCTACAAATTCACCTTTTAAGTCATCGCGATTTGCAAAAGCAATACAATGTGCTACACCGTGAATAGTACCTACTTCTTGTTTAATTGTTTCAAAGCAAGCTGTAAGTTCCTCATCATTCGTTACATCACAAGGTAATACAAGTGATTCTTGTCCTTCTAATGTGTCCGCTAATTCACGAACGTTTCTTTCTAAACGTTCTCCTGCATATGTGAATATTAATTTTGCACCTGCATTATGCAAAGAGCGAGCTATTCCCCATGCAATACTTCTTTGGTTCGCAACGCCCATAACAACAAATGTTTTCCCTTGTAATAGTTCCATGATATATCCTCCCAGAAATACTTATACTTGTTATTAGTACCTGATACTATAATTATAGTACCATAAAACCGCTTAAAGGCAAACAAAAAAGTCATTAACAGAAATTTGTTAATGACTTTTGGTTTCTATAAAAAACCGCTCTAATCCTTCTTCCCAAGACGGCATTTGTGAAAAACCATTTAATCGTAGCATGTTATGTTGAAAGATAGAATATTTGGGCCTCGCAGCTGCAGCCCCGAATTCTTCCGTTGAAACAGGTAATACATTCACTTTCATATTGGCGTACGAAAATATCTTTTGTGCAAATTCAAACCAAGAGCATGAACCACTGTTTGATACGTGGTATGTACCGTATAAAGAAGTATGAATGAGCTTATTAATAACCATATTTAAATCCGCCACATACGTAGGAGAGCCAACTTGATCCGCTACAACGGATATTTCATCTCTTTCTTTTCCTAATCGCATCATCGTTTTCACGAAATTATTTCCATATTTACCATATAGCCACGATGTGCGAACGATAAAATATTTATTATGTAACTCTTTGACGAACTGCTCCCCCGCATACTTAGAGGCCCCATATATATTTATCGGCGCTGGACTATGAAATTCGTCGTATCCATCTGGTCTGGCACCTTGAAATACATAATCAGTACTAATATAAACTAGCTTCGCCCCTACTAATTGTGAAGCAACCGCTACATTTCGAGCTCCGATTGCATTTATTCTATACGCAAAATCCTGTTCTTTCTCCGCATGATCTACTTTCGTATAGGCAGCACAATGAATAATTATATGTGGTTTTATTTCTTGTACCACTTGTTGTATTCGGGATATATTTGTCACATCTAATAACTTTTTATCAAATGGATATATATCATATTCTTCAGAGTCTAACTCTTCAAATAGTTGCTTTCCTAATTGACCGTTTGCTCCTGTTATGATAACCCTCTCTTTCATTTAACATGCCCCTTACTGGTCTTTTAGTGGTTTCCACCATTCCTTATTCTTTTCATACCATTTCACCGTCTCTTGTAATCCTTGTTCAAACGTGTATTTCGGTTCCCAATCAAATTCATTCTTCATTTTCTCTGCATCAATCGCATAACGACGATCGTGCCCTAAACGATCTGTAACATATTCAATGTCTTTTTTTGTTTTTCCTAAAAGAGTAATAATTTGTTCCACAACTTCTACATTTGTTTTTTCATTATTTCCACCTATATTATATACTTCTCCTACACGTCCCTTATGCAGAACAACATCAATCGCACTGCAATGATCCGTTACATGTAACCAATCTCTTACATTTAAACCATCACCATATAACGGTAGTTTTTTTCCTTCTAGTGCATTCGTAACCATTAATGGAATTAATTTTTCAGGATACTGGTACGGTCCATAATTGTTAGAACAACGCGTTACTATAACCGGTAATTGATATGTTTTATAGTAAGATAGAGCTATCATGTCCGCGCTCGCCTTACTTGAAGAATATGGACTATTTGGAGCTAACGGCGTTTTCTCTGTGAACTTCCCTGTTTTTCCTAAAGAGCCATACACTTCATCCGTTGATACTTGCACAAGTTTTATATGCGAATATTTTTTAACTAGTTCTAATAAAGTGACCGTCCCAATTACATTTGTATCATAAAAAGGAATCGGATTTTCAATACTACGGTCCACATGTGATTCGGCTGCAAAATTTACAATCACTTGTACGTTTCGCTCTTTTATAACGTGTTCTAATAGCTCTCCATTTTGAATTTCTCCCTTTACAAAAGAGTAATTCGGGTGATCCAGAAGAGATTTTACGTTATTTAAATTCCCGCTATATGTTAATGCATCGTAATTAATAATTTTATATGTTTCATAACTTTGTAGCATGTAATGAACGAAATTACTTCCAATAAATCCAGCCCCACCTGTTACTAATATATTCATAAACAACGCTCCTACTTAAAAACTATCTTCATATTCCTCTAATAATGGTAATATCTGATCCTTATCGGACAATATAGGATCGGTTACTGGCCAAGGAATTGCTAAATCTTTATCTTCCCAAAGTAATCCTGAGTCATGCTCTGCGCTATAATATTCATCTACTTTATACATAACGATAGTATGCGGAACAAGCGTGCAAAATCCATGCGCAAACCCTTTTGGCACTAGTAATTGCCGATGGTTATCTGCACTTAAAATATATCCTTTCCATTGTTTAAATGTTGGTGATTTTTTTCGTAAATCAACGATAACATCATAAATTGCCCCTTGCATAACTTGAATGAGTTTCGTTTGTGCTTTCGGTTTTTTTTGAAAGTGTAGTCCCCGAATCGTTCCTGCCTTAGCCGAATAAGATACGTTATCCTGTACAAATGAATACGTTATCCCTAATGTTTCTAGCACCTGCTTATTATAACTCTCTGAAAAAAAGCCACGCTCGTCTCCAAACAACCTCGGTTCTAACAATTTTGCATCGGTAAAATTTGTTTCTACAACTTTCATATTCTCACCTATTCTCCGTTAAACTGTTTCCCAAAATTAATATCACGCGCTAACGTATTCGCCTTTTGAAGCGAAGCATGAGTTCCCGCATCAGTCCACCAGCCGCTCATTTCATTATAAGTAAGTACCCCTCGTTTTAAATACCAATTATTTATATCTGTAATTTCAAGTTCTCCCCGTGCAGAAGGTTTTAATTCTTTAATATAAGAAAAGACTTTCGAATCATACAAATAAATTCCCGTAACCGCATAAGAACTTTTCGGCTCTTTCGGCTTTTCTTCAATTTCAACTATTTTTCGGTTTTGAATATGTGCTACGCCAAATCTTTCGGGATCTTCTACAGATTGCAATAGCACTTTCGCACCTTCTTTTTGATTTGCAAACTCTTCAACATACGGAAGAATATCATCTGAAAAAATATTATCCCCTAATATAACTACCATACGATCATTCCCGACGAAATCTTCACAAAGCCCTAACGCCTGTGCGATCCCGCCCGCTTTATCTTGCACACGATACGTAAAGGACACTCCAAATTCATGACCACTCCCTAAAAAGCTAACAACATCCCCCATATGCTCTTTACCCGTAATAATCATAATATCTGTAATATCGCATTGTTTTAGCTTATATACCGCATGATAAATCATCGGATACCGACCAACAGGAAGTAAATGTTTATTCGTTACTTTCGTTATTGGATATAATCTCGATCCAGTACCACCTGCTAAAATAATTCCTTTCACTTTTCATCTCTCCTTTATGATGGAGATAATATATCTTTGTAATGTTCTACAAACACTTTCCGGTACTTCTCATATGTATCCGCATCAAACTCATCCCCGTTGTAATGAATACACCATAAATTTGCTTGATTTGGGATACCAATTAAATAACCAGCCCTTTGAAACTCTAAAGACTGTGACACATCATAAAAGTGAAACCCTTGAAACAAATCTTCTCGCCACGGAATATCATACTGCGTTGCCATGAATAAACCATCAATTGCCTGAACTGAAAAAAATGGTTGATTACCATAAAAAACCTGATCTAAATTTAATAATTGATAATTTCGTCTTCTATACTCAATCACTTTCCCTACTAAATTTTTCCCTTCCCACCATATCCCGTTATTCGGTAAAAACTGAGCCCCAGCGACTCCTATTAAACCAAGCTTTTCATTTTCTTTAAAAAGAGATATAAGTGTAGAAAACATGTCTCGATTAATAAGATATGTATCTTGATGTATATACACTTTGTATTTCGCTGGATATGAAAGGGCTCGGTTGTATGCACTTGCCATACTTTGCGCATCTCGTATCGGAAAAATTTGCACGACATAACCAGGGGGAACAAAAATGTTTCTTATTTGGCTCTCACATTGTTTGAAAAGCTCCTCATTATTTACACAAACAACGACTAATATTGTATGATCTTTCATTTTTGTCCCCCCTTTTATTCTTCCTTATTTACATCTGACATATAGTGTTCCACAAATATTTTCCGATACTTTTCATAGTTCGTCATATTCACATCAAAATGATAATGGATACACCAAGCATCGCGCTGTACAGGTACACCGACTGTATATCCTGCTTTTTTAAATTCAAATGATTGAGATACATCATAAAAATCAAATCCGTCAAATAAGTCTTCTCGCCACGGAACATCATATTGTGTCGCCATTAATAAACCATCAATACATTCTACAGGAATAAATGTTTTTGATTCATGATACGGTTGTTCTAAACTTGCCATATAAAACAAATCATTCATATAACCAATGACTTTTCCTACAATTCCACGCCCTTCGTTCCATACGCCAGTCGGAGGAACATATTGCGCTCCAACCATCCCAATCATCCCAAGGTTTTCATGTTCCTCAAATAATTGAAGTAATCCGTATAAAAAAGCCCTATTTATAATAAAAACATCTTGATGTAAATACACTTTATACTTCGCTGGATGCGAAATGGCTTGATTGTATCCACTCGTCATACTTTTCGCATTTCGAATCGGCATAAATTGGACAATATACCCTGGCGGTACTAACAATTGCAATATATGTCGCACGCAGTTTGCATACAATTTCCGATCATTTATGCATGTAACAAATAATATTGTTTTGTCTGCAGCACTCATAATTGTGATTTTTCAGCTTCAATAATATACTGAAATACAACTGTCTCAGCCATGAAGCCACTTCCAAGACGATATTTTTTACAAATTCCATATAACTCCTCAATAAGCGGCTCATACATTTTATGATCAACATATACACGATCTACTTTACTAATTGAATATCCTGCTTTTAAAAACATTCTTAGCATTTCATTGAATGTAAAGAAACGAATATGTGTTTTATCTAATAAACCATATTCTGTATACGTCCAATTTCCAGCAAGTAAGGGAGCTAATACTGAAATATGAGCAACGTTTGGTATACTTGCTAAAATCACACCATTTTGCTTTATATATGGCTTAACCTTTTCAATCACAGCCCACGGATCAAATAAATGCTCTAATACATCCCCAAATAGGACGCAATCAAATTGCCCCTCCTCATAAGGAAGATCTATTTTTTCTATATCCCCTAAAATAACATGATCTAGTCTTTCCTTCGCTTTTTCTGCCGCCTCTGGAAATGCCTCTATTCCTGATACACGTGTACCGTTTTCTTTAATAGCTGCTCCCAATGCTCCGCTCGAGCAACCAATATCAAGAACTTCTTTCCATTCCTTTTTTATATGCTTTAATAAATTCGGATTCGCTGCATTGTAATAATGCTCGGATTTTTCTTCATATAAAGAACTTTTTTCGCGATTCATTTCACACACTCCTTATGCAAATTGAATTAGAAATATAAATCTCATATGAATTCTATAAAGTGCAGATTTTGTTCATCCCCCAATGATTATTAGCCCGCAAATAGCAGTATAAAATCTTTTATTTATATTGGTTACGTTACTGATACTCTAATATATAACCAATCTATTAGAGTTAGAATAGCGATAAATCATTTCTAAAAAACGAAACCTATTACACTTTATATGGTTTATCAAAAACTCCCCGAAAATATTTACGGTTATATTCAATTGCAGCATTATTCGGAACATAAGAAGCTGCTAATTCATTGTAATAATACGCTTTATCCTGCTCCCCTAACCTGCTATAACAAATACACATTTGTAAATAGGGTAGCCATGTGTAGCTAGCTGGACTATGGAAAGGACTTTCCGTTGCCATTGGTACTTCCGTAGCAAGTTTAAACCAAAATATCGCTTCATTATATTTTTCTTGTTCCATATATATATATCCTATTCTTGTACAATTCTCTCCTCTAGGGACGTCATACCGAAACGACTTCACACAAGATTCGATTGCCTTCTCCCACATTCCTAGTTTTGCATAGCAATCTCCTAACTTACCACATGCATAAATTTTCTCTTCATACCATCCTTCGTCTTGATTAAGAAATGTTTCATATAGAAGAACTGCATCATCATATTTTTGGTTATCCGTAGATTCATTTGCGTAATAAAATAAATCTCTCGGACTTAATTCTTCACCTGCTGCTACAGTATTTTGAAAAATTTTCAAATTACGATTTGTTACTTTTTTTTCTTTTTTATGTGTAATAGCAACATTACTACTAAAAACCTCACCAGAAATAGCTAAATACTCATGAACCTTTCCAAACCATTGAAATTGTTTTTCACGCTTTACAAGTCGATTTCTTTTTGTACAATATAAAGGTTTCCCGTTAGAATCCATTGCAAGATGATAAGGCATCGAAACAGCATCAATTTTAGGATCTAATTCTTTTTTTAAAAGTTTCAATGCTTCTTGAGCATCTTCTAATAAGACATCATCTGCATCTAGCCACAATATATACTCTTGCGTCGCTTTTGAAAAAGAAAAATTTCTTGCTGCTGCAAAATCATCAATCCACTGGAAATCATATATGTTAGAAGTGTATTTCTCTACGATTTCTTTCGTTCGATCGACGGAACCTGTATCAACTACTATAATTTCATCCACAATTTTTTCAACTGTTTCTAAACAACGGGCTATTGTCTCCTCCTCATCTCGAACAATCATACATAAACTAATTGTAATTCCTTGCTTGTTCAACATAATCACCCTCTTCCAAATCAATCATATGTTATACATATACTAAACTTTCCATTTTTTTAAATTGTTCAAGTAGTTTAAGATTTCTTTTCAATAATTCAAATGTCCGTGTCATTTTCTTTCGGTTTTGCATCTACTATATAATGAACGCTTTATGGAGGTGAATTTATGTCAAATAATAATTATTCAAATGGATTAAATCCCGATGAATCTTTATCAGCTAGTGCATTTGACCCTAATCTTGTAGGACCTACATTACCACCGATACCACCGTTTACCCTTCCGACTGGGCCGACCGGGCCGACTGGACCTACGGGACCTACGGGGCCGACTGTACCTACCGGGCCAACTGGACCTACAGGGCCAACTGGACCTACGGGACCGACAGGACCGACTGGACCGACTGGTGGCACTGGGACTACTGGACCTACGGGGACTACTGGTGGCACTGGGACTACTGGACCTACGGGGCCGACTGGTGACACTGGGGCTACTGGACCTACGGGGCCGACTGGTGGCACTGGGACTACTGGACCTACGGGGACTACTGGTGACACTGGGGCTACTGGACCTACAGGGCCGACTGGTGACACTGGGGCTACTGGACCTACGGGGCCGACTGGGGCTACTGGACCGACTGGACCGACTGGACCATCTGGACTAGGGCTTCCAGCAGGATTGTATGCATTTAACTCCGCTGGGATTTCTTTGGATATTGGACTTAATGCTCCAGTACCATTTAATACTGTTGGATCTCAGTTTGGTACAGCAATTTCTCAATTAGATCCTGATACTTTCGTAATTAGTCAAACTGGATTCTATAAAATTACCGTTATCGTATACACTGCAGCAGTAAGTCTATTAGGAGGACTTACAATCCAAGTAAATGGGGTATCTGTTCCAGGTACTGGGGCCACTTTAATCTCAGTTGGAGCACCTATCGTTGTTCAAGCAATTACGCAAATTACGACAACTCCATCATTAATTGAAGTAATCGTTACAGGGCTTGGGCTATCATTAGCTGTTGGTACAAATGCATCTATTATTATTGAAAAAATCGCTTAATTTTTTACTTAGCAGTAAAACTGATATCAGTTTTACTGCTTTTTCAATTTCAAATTCAATCATGAAACATTCGCTATCTACATAATCATATTGTTGTATGACATTTTGCAGGAGGCACAAATATGGAAAGTAAATCTGCTGTTCAGCTTTATCTCGAATTGCTAAAGAAGACCATTTTATTTGAAATATGGTTAGAATATGAGGCATACTTACCCGCATCTCTACATATTTCAAAAGAACTAGAATTCGAGCCAGTTACAGTCCCCCTCCCTTTATTCATTAAGCAATATGCTGAAAACCATAACTTAAAAATTGTAAAACCAAATGTTTCAAAAAGTGAACGCCATGATGGAATGGATTGGCCAAGAGCAGCACATAGCATGATCGGTCGAGAACGTATGAACCAATTACAAGAGGCAATGGAAACCGTTGTTCGTGAAAATATAGAGGGAGATTTTATTGAAACAGGTGTATGGCGCGGAGGATCGTGCATTTTTATGAATGGTTTTTTACAAGCAAACAACATTACGAATCGTAATGTGTGGGTCGCTGATTCATTTGAAGGTTTGCCAGCACCGAATCTAGAACAATATCCAAAAGATTACGGTGATTATTTGCACACATTCGATTATTTACGCGTCTCTTTAGAACAAGTACAAGAGAATTTCAAAAAATATGATTTACTAAATGATCAAGTGAAATTTTTAAAAGGCTGGTTTAAAGATACTTTACCAACAGCACCAATTGAAAAAATAGCAATTGCACGGCTTGATGGTGATATGTACGAATCCACAATGGATGGTCTCGTGAACTTATATGATAAAGTTTCTAAAGGTGGCTATATAATTATCGATGACTACGGGCTACCGCCATGCGCTGAGGCTGTGACAGACTTTAGAAACCAACGAAATTTAAAAGCCCCTATTACTAAAATTGATGTATTTGGCGTTTATTGGAGAAAAGAATAAAAAAGATTTAATCTATAGGAGATTTCATTTTCACTCATCCTTCTCTCACTTCTAATCCAATTAAGTATTCTTTTTCGGAATCTCCTTACATATAACAATTGTTTTCCTGTGTTCTCTCAATACAAATTGAAAATTTTATTAATAGATTTACTGCATCTTCTCATACAAGAAAGGGGTATACTCATGAGTGAACTTAACAAAGAAATGACTTTACTCCCCCCTCCTGAACTCGTCCAATATGTAGGTGGCGACTTCAAAAAAGTTGGAAAAGAGTTCCTAAAGCATTTTATTCAAATTGGCGCTTTAAAACCAAATGAAAAAGTATTAGATGTAGGCTGCGGCGTCGGTCGAATGGCTGTACCATTATTGAATTACTTAAATGATGATGGAGCGTATTATGGATTTGATTTGTTTAAAGATGGAATTACTTGGTGTCAAAATAACATTTCAACTATGCGTAATAATTTTCACTTTGAACATGTTGACATATACAATCAATTCTATAATCCAGAAGGAAAAGAAGATGCCTCTCAATATCGTTTCCCCTATGAAGACGGGACATTCGATTTTATCTTTTTAACTTCTGTATTTACGCATCTTCTCCCAAAAGAATTAGAACATTACGTATCTGAAATTGTACGTGTATTAAAAAAAGACGGGAGATGTTTCATTACATTCTTTCTTATAAATCCTGAATCGTCCTATTATTTAAATGCAGGACAAAGTACATTAGGTTTTTATCATCGAATCGAAAATTGCTACGTTGTAAATAAAGATATTCCGAATTTCGCAGTTGCTTATCCTGAGACAGATATTTGCAATCTATTGAATAAGTACGGCCTAGAAATAATCAATAAGCCGCATTACGGTTTATGGTGCGGCAGACATGAATATACAAGTTACCAAGATATTGTTCTTACAAAAAAAAGCTTCTGAAAGGAAGTTATGTATGATGAATGAAAAAAATCCACCTCTCGTTTCCATCCTTATTCCCACTTATAATCGGCCTCATTATTTCAAAATTGCTCTAGAAAGTGCATTGGCACAAACTTATTCTAATATTGAAATCATCATCGGAGATGATAGTACAAATGATGAAACAGCAACTTTAATACGCGAACAATACTTACCAAATTATAAAAATATAACATACATTCGAAATATCCCTACTCTAGGACAATTTCACAATGACCTTATGCTCATAGAAAAATCAAATGGTGAGTATATAAATTTTTTAATGGACGATGACGTGTTTTATAATCATAAAATACAAAAAATGATGACCTATTTTGAGCAAGATCCCAATAAAAATCTTGCTCTTGTTACTTCTTATCGAGTACGCATTGATGATCATGGAAATCTAATAGGTGATTCCCATCCAACACAAAGGTTATATAGTGAAGACACCCCATTAAACGGGATATTTTTAGGTAATTGGATGTTAAAGGGTGGACACAACATTATCGGTGAGCCTACAACTACCTTGTTCCGAAAGGAATTGCTCACTGAACCTTTTGGCACCCTTAAAGAGCGACAATATTCTTGTAGTGTTGATATGGCCTCATGGATTTCTTTACTTTCTAAAGGAAATGCAATATACATTTCTGAGCCTTTAAGTCAATTTCGCTACCATGCTGGACAACAAATACACAATAAGCTCCTTCAAGGTTGTGAAGATTTCACACACCTCGTTATAACAGCAAAAGAATATGGCTTTTTACAAAATACTACAGACTATAGAGCAGCTCTACTTAGTGCTTACCAATGGTGTAAAAGTTCCTTAAAATACTATCTTCATCAACTAGATATTTTTCCTGACGCACATGTACGTCTTTCCCATTGTTTGGATATAATTATTAAAGAGTTAAACAATTAAACTACTCTGCAAAATTAAAAGTGTATGGACTATATGTGAATCATTCGTATAGTTCATACATTCTTTCTCATACTATAAAGTGAAACTTTAATCAGCTCTCACCAATCGGGCTTTTACGGGCAGTTGATCCCCCACCTAACTTCTTCGCTTTCGCTGAATTTTGAGGTAGGGGTCTTACTGCCCATTAATGCGGGATAAAATCCATTACTATAAAGAGCAGTAGAAAGGAATACCTACATTGAAAGATCCAAATTCTCAATATCAAATAGACTACGTATTACTATTTATTTTATTTGCCATTGGGATTGTTAGTTGTTGTGCTATTGCAAGTGCGCAAGCCTCTTTACCGCCATTTTTACAAAACGTCAATTTTGTACTAAAGCAAATCCAATGGTATTTCATTGGATTTATAGCCATTGGTGTTATTATGATTATCGACTTCGATCGTTATCAAAAAATTGCTTGGTATTTGTACAGCTTTGCAATGGTACTACTTATTGGACTAGAACTTCAAGTACCAGGTGCCGTTACAATTAAAGGCGCTACCGCTTGGTACAGGCTCCCAGGCATCGGAAATTTTCAGCCTTCTGAAATTATGAAATTATTTTTAATTATCGTCATTGGACGAATTATAGCAAACCATAATGAGAAATATTTTTCCCAAACAATACATGACGATTTTTTACTACTTGGAAAAATATTTGCAACAAGTTTGCCACCACTACTACTCATCGCAAAGGAACCAGATTTAGGAAATACAATGGTCATTTCAGCGATGCTTGCAGCAATGATACTAGTTTCTGGCATACGATGGCGTTTTATTTTCGGATTAGTTTCAGCTACTTTCGTTGCTGGAACTACATTAATATATATTTTTTTTACTCACACAGATTTCTTTAAAGCACACATTTTAAAAGAATATCAATTAAATCGCTTCTACGGATGGTTAGCACCTTACAAATATGATGCACAAGGCTATCAATTAAGACAAGCATTCTTAGCAACTGGATCCGGAGAAATGCAAGGAAAAGGGTGGGAAAATGGACAAGTATATTTTCCAGAACCACATACAGATTTTATTTTCACTAATGTCGCTGAACAATTTGGATTTCTAGGCGCAAGTGTCATTATTTCTCTTTTTTTCTTACTCATTTTTCGAATGATTCATATTGCTTTAGAAAGTAATGATCCTTTCGGTAGTTACATTTGCGCTGGTACAATCGGAATGTTTACTTTCCAAGTATTCCAAAATATCGGGATGACAATCGGATTACTTCCCATTACAGGGATAACATTACCTCTTATGAGCTACGGAGGAAGTTCACTGCTTACATACATGATTGCGATTGGATTCATTTTAAATGTTCGCTCAAGAACGAAAATCTTTATGTTTAAATGAACAACACAAAAACGCTATATTTTTATCTCTATCCTTTTTTAGATATACTAATGAAAAATACGATGGAGGTTTAAATATGAAATATGACATTATAGGAGATATTCATGGATGCTTCCAAGAGTTTCAAAATTTAACAGAGAAGCTAGGATATAACTGGAGTAGCGGTCTACCGGTTCACCCTGACCAACGTAAACTTGCATTCGTTGGCGATATTACAGACCGTGGTCCTCATTCATTACGTATGATTGAAATTGTATGGGAACTTGTCATACATAAAAAAGAAGCTTATTACGCTCCTGGAAATCACTGTAATAAACTATATCGATTTTTCCTTGGGCGTAATGTAACAGTCGCTCACGGACTTGAAACAACTGTTGCTGAATATGAGGCACTTCCTCCTAATAAGCAAAACATTATAAAAGAAAAGTTTATCACTCTTTATGAACAATCACCGCTCTACCACATACTAGATGAAAAAAGAGTAATCGTATGTCACGCTGGGATTCGGCAAGATTACATAGGAAGACGAGATAAAAAAGTACAAACCTTTGTATTATATGGTGATATTACAGGAGAAAAGCATGCCGATGGCTCACCTGTCCGTCGCGATTGGGCGCAAGAATACAAGGGGCAAGCTTGGATTGTATATGGACATACACCAGTAGCAGAACCTCGATTCGTCAATCAGACAGTCAATATTGATACTGGTGCTGTATTTGGTGGCAAATTAACCGGATTACGTTATCCTGAAATGGAGACTATCTCTGTCCCTTCTTCTTTACCTTTTGTCGCTGAGAAATTCCGTCCAATTTCATAACTACCTTACTTAGCGAGAGATTACCGTATTATTTAGGCAGATTTCATATGAAACTAGGTAAAGTAATTAAAAAAAGATGCAATAAAGTGCATCTTTTTTTAATTACACTACATATAATGTCGCAGGAGGTGACAGAATGAAGAAAAAATCTTCTAAACAAAAAAGAAAATTCCCCCCTTTATATCTGCCCATGTACGGAATTAACAATTGGTGTAGTATTCGGGCTGCAGCGATAGAAGAACTGGAAGAACAAGAGTCATCAAAAAAAAGCAAAGTAAAACCAACATATGTCTCTTTAGAAAATGCTGTGATGAGCCGCATAATCAATCGCAGAAAAATAAAGATGCAACAAAAAAATAAACAGCTCTCAAATCAAGATGAACAGATACTACATTCTAACCAAACAGAAGAAAAGACGGCAGAAAATATTTCTGTAGCAATAAATAAAAAAGTGGAACCAGAAATTCCAGCTGCTATTATAAACAAAGTAAAAAAAATAAAAGAGGCATTGGCTTCATCGAATGATATACAAACTGAAAAACCCCTCATAATTGAGACACCTACACCTGAAAATACAAAAGTTAAAAGGGGCGGCCGATATGCATATGCAGAGGGGCTTCACTCTCATGCGGAGGGCATGGCAGCACATGCGGAAGGCTTATTAACACACGCAAAAGGTTCTTTCTCTCATGCAGAAGGATCAAACTCAAAAGCAACTGGACATAGTTCGCATAGTGAGGGAAGTGAAACGACAGCAGGCGGGGCTTATTCTCATGCGGAGGGTAAACAGACAATTGCTTTAGGCGAAGCAGCACACGCAGAAGGAAACGCAACTATCGCTAACGGATCCTCTTCTCATGCGGAAGGTCATCATACATCAACAGCTCATTTTGCAGGTAGCCATATTATGGGGCGCTTCGGCACTGCAGAAGAAGCTTATTCTTGGTTTATTGCAAATGGTGTAAGCGACACCGACCATAATATCGGGGCTAAATGGCTTGCTCATAATGGAGAAATGTACATTGAGGGCGCGTCTTACAATGCAAGCGGAACGGATTTTGCACAAATGTTTGAAACCGAAGGTTATAAACCTATTGATGTCGGTTATTTCGTTACATTTAGTAACGAAGAAAAAATTCGGATAGCTACTTCACGCGATTCGTTCATTTTAGGAATATCTAGTGCAACCCCTGCCCTTATAGGAAATAGCGGGGCTTTAAGTTGGCAAAAACGTTATAAAACAGATAACTTTGGAAAACGCCAATATGTATGGACGGAAGCCGAAGAAATACAACCTCTTTTAAATACAGAATGGGATCCAACTTGCAAATATGTAGCAAGAAAAGATCGCGCCGAGTGGCTTCCTGTCGGATTAATTGGACAAATGTTAGTACGTGATGACGGCACTTGCGAAGCACATGGATATTGTCGTCCAAATGACAATGGCATTGCTACAAAAGCCGAAAGTGGATTTTTCGTTATAAAGCGTACGGGTGAAAACCAAATTTTAATATTATTCCGCTAAGAAAAAAGGGAACAAAATTCTTTATAATATAAGAATTTTGTCCCCTTTTTAAGTATGCCGCAACACTTCTTGCATATCGCTTGGAAGCTTTATAGTGAAAGACATCTCTTTCTCTAAAATAGGATGATAAAACGTCAAAGATTTACTATGAAGTGCTTGCCGTTTCATTTCATCCCTTCTCCCTCCATATAAGCTATCACCAAGTAACGGATGTCCTATATGAGCCATATGCACACGAATTTGATGCGTTCTTCCTGTCTCAAGCTCAAGCGCTACATGTGTCTTATGATATGTACTATCAATTACCTTAAAATGAGTAACTGCCCTTTGTCCATCCTCACAAACCGTTCGCTCAATAATGCTATCAGATTTTCGACCAATTGGTGCATCAATCATTCCTTCTCGTTCTACAATCTTCCCGTGAACAATTGCTTCATACGTTCGTTTCACAGCTTTTTGTTGATGCTGCTTCGATAAAAGATGATGCACGAAACGATTTTTTGCAATAAGCATAAGCCCCGAAGTATCACGATCTAAACGTGTTACGATGTGCACTGTACTTGCAAGGTGCTGCTTATCATAATGAGATAAAAGCGCATTGGCAACACTCCTTGTCGGATGTTCTCTAGACGGAATCGTTGACATGTTCGCCTCTTTATTAATGATAAGAACCGCGTCATCTTCATATACAATGCTTAAAGGGATATCTTCTGCCATCATCCCTTCACTTCTTTCCTCAACTGGAAAAAAGACACGTAATTCTTCACCAGCACGCAACTGATGACGAACACTCGCATGTTGACCATTTACTTCAATTGCCCCGCCGTGAAACTTTATATCCGTTAAAGCGGCTTTAGAAATACATTTCGTTTTCAAAAATTCCCTAACTAAAGTTCCCTCTTCAGCCGGACCTATATCCCATTTCAATGTAAATCTGTTCAAATATATAACCCTTTCTATTTATCTGCAACAAACGAGTCACGAACTCGTTTCCAGAACGGGAATGGACGGAAACGAACAAATCGTACTTTCTCGTTTGCGACGCGATACTGGATTGATTTCACATCTTGATGAACCATCGTTAAATGATCCACTGTAATTTGTAAGTTCATTCCTGCAGCTGGCTTTAACACACATGTATGATGCTTCGGCAATACAAGTGGAGATCCTACAGTACGAAATACACGATTGTTAATGGACGCCATTTCTGCAATTTGTATCGCTTCAATAGATGGGTGAATAATCGCTCCGCCAAGCGCTTTATTATACGCGGTACTTCCTGAAGGAGTAGAGATACAAAGGCCGTCTCCGCGGAATGTTTCAAAATATTCTCCGCGTATTTCTACTTCTGTTACTAATGTACCTTCTGCACTTTTTACAGTCGCTTCATTCATCGCTAAATACTGTGACTCTTTACTTCCATTCACATAGCGAATAATAACTTCTAAAAGCGGATATTCCACCACTTGGAATGGTGTTTTCGCAATTGCAATTACTAATTTCTCTACTTCTGTCGGTAACCAATCTGCATAGAAACCTAGATGTCCTGTATGTACACCAACAAATGCTGTTTCATCCAATCGATTATAATAACGATGAAACGCATATAAAAGCGTTCCATCTCCCCCAACAGAAATTACAATATCGGGTTCCTTTTCATCCATTATAAATCCAAAATCTAGCAAGTACTCTTTCATCGTGCTTGCCAGTGTATCTGATGATTGATCTCCCTTTGACATAATTGTAAATTTCATCGCCCAACACCCTTTAGTTTATGATTCAGAATCTTTCGTTTCTTGCTTTCTTGAAAAAGCCTTTTGCGCTTCTTGAATTTCAAGACGAATAGAAGACATTTCTTCATCTAATAAAAACGCCGCTTCAGCTGCACGTTGCAACCTTATTTTAATATCTTCAGGAAAACGTCCACTATATTTATAATTTAAAGAATGCTCAATTGTTGCCCAAAAGTTCATTGCTAGCGTGCGTATTTGGATTTCTACCAATACTTTTTGTTCACCCTGAATCGTTTGAACAGGATAACTAATGACAACATGATAAGAACGATAACCACTATCTTTCTTTTGCGTAACATAATCACGTTCTTCCACGATTTCAAAGTCATTTCGTTTTCGAAGATATTCTACAACAGGCTTAATCTCATCAACAAATTGACACATCATTCTAAGCCCAGCAATATCCTGCATATCTTCTCTCAATCGGTCTAGCGGTACATTTCTCTTCTCCGCTTTATCAATAATACTTGCAACCGACTTTACCCTTCCTGTTACAAACTCAATTGGAGAATGCTCTGTTAACATTGCAAATTGAGTACGCATTCCTTTTAGTTTCACTTTCAGCTCTGCCACCGCTTGGTGGTAAGGTGCTAAAAATTCTTCCCAATTTCGATTCATTTCAACCACCACCAAAATCAATCCATTTGCTTATAGAAATACTTTTTCTACAGCAGTTACTAGTTCTTCTCCGTAATTTGCATTACCTTCAATATTTTCAACTAAATATTCTACTTCTTCTTTTAATCCTTCTAATTCCATTTCAATGTCATTCACGCGAACGAACATAACCACATCGTTATTCATCGCTTCATGCATTGCTTCCCAGCATGTGTGCGGAATACTTACATAAATGAAAGATGATTCATTTTCTAAGATATATAAAAATGATAAATTGTCTGAGTCTACAAGTACGTGATTACGCGCACTTAACTCCTTTACCTCTATTTCACTATTTTCCGCACAAAAAATAAGAGCATTCTCTCTCTTTTCTACGCTCTTAACTTGGATTTTATTTTGCATGCTCTAACTCCTCCATCTCAACTTCCTGTCTTGCTTAACAGTATTATTGTATCATAACATGGACGCAAACAAATAAAACATTGAACCAAATTTATGAAAAAGCGATAATGTGTAAAGAATTATTTTTCAAAAGGAGATTATACAATGACACAAGAAATTGAAATTGAATTCAAAAATATCGTTACAAAAGAAGAATTCGATACATTATGTAAATCGTTTTCTATTGAAGCATTTACAAAACAAGTGAATCACTACTTTGAAACACCTGACTTCTCGTTAAAAGAAGCTGGCTCTGCACTTCGTATTCGTCATAAAGGAGAAACTTATACGTTAACGTTGAAACAACCTGCAGAAATCGGTTTATTAGAAACGCATCAAGTCGTAACAGAAGACGAAGCAAAAATGATGATGGAAACAAACACAATCATTCAAGGAGCAGTAGTAGATCAATTACACAAATTACAAATTCCTGTTTCTGCTTTAACATATATGGGTAGTTTAACAACAGAAAGAGCAGAAACATTATTTAAAGGCGGAACGCTTGTCTTTGATCATAGTTTCTATTACAATCACGATGATTATGAAATTGAATTTGAAGTGCAAGATGAAGAAACAGGAAAAGCTGCATTTATTGATTTATTAACGCAACATAACATACCTGTTCGCCATACAAATAACAAAGTAAAACGCTTTTTCCTTGCCAAACAAAACAAAGCACGCTAAAGTGAAAATTCCACTAGTGAATATGTTTCACTAGTGGATACATCTCACTAAAAAAGGTTACACCCGTAGAATAAGCAAAGAATCTTTGAGAAGGCTGTTTATTTGCCCTCTCGAACATTCCATTGCTACAATAGATATACATTTCATGGAAAAAGGAGTTTATAAAGGATGAGCAAGCAACCGATGACACCATTTGAAGCAATTGGCGGTGAACAATGCATTGCAATATTAGTAGATACATTTTATTCCTATGTCAGTAAACACCCTGACTTATCTCCCATCTTCCCGGAAGATTTAACAGAAACCGCTAGGAAGCAGAAGCAATTTTTAACCCAATATTTAGGTGGTCCTAATTTGTACACTGAAGAACATGGTCATCCTATGTTAAGAGCACGCCATCTCCCGTTTGAGATTACCCCAAAACGAGCAGAGGCTTGGCTATCATGTATGGAGCAAGCAATGGATGATACTGGAGTGCATGGTCATATAAGAGAGTTTGTTTTTGAACGTTTAGCATTAACCGCTCAGCATATGGTTAATACTCCAAACGAAACAGGTGAAGTGTAATGGATAAGCAGGAAGCAAAGCATATAAATATGCCATCTCCTTCCGCATGCGAGCATAAGTCTGTAGAAGCATATTTATTTATTGATCCACTTTGTAAAGATTGCTGGGAAATTGAGCCTTTTATTATTAAACTATGGCTTGAATACGGGAAATACTTCTCTATTCGTCATATCGTAACAGGGAAAGTGGATGGAACGAACGCTTCCTCACACAAATGGAATAAACCTGCTAATATTCGATTTGTGTGGGAAAAGACAACCAGTTTACAAGGTTTTTCATGTGATGGAAAAGTACATATGCAAGAAGCATCGTCAACACCATATTTAGTTTCGATGGCAATTAAGGCAGCGGAGTTGCAAGGCCGAAAAGCAGGTTCGAAGTTTTTGCGAAAACTCCAAGAATACATTTTCCTTGAAAATGTATCAAACCCTGATTGCGAACTATTACTTGCATGTGCGAGAGATAGCAATATTGATGTAGAAGAATTTAAAAAAGATCTACATTCTGCTAGTGCAAAAAAAGCTTTCCAATGTGACTTGAAATTCACGAATGAAATGCATATTACAGAAATACCTTCCCTCGTCTTTTTTCATGCGAACTCAGATGAAGAAGGTATTAAAATCGCTGGAAATTATTCCTACGATGTATACGTACAATTATTGAAAGAACTTGTAAAATGTGAAATTGAGCCAGAACCATTACCACCTTTAGAAGTGCTACTAGAAGCAACACAATTTATATCTTCAAAAGAAGTAGCATTTATTTATGACTGTCCGCAACAAGAAATTGAACGCGAACTAAAAAAATTACAACTGAAACGAAAAGTACAAATGATAGAAGTAAAATGCGAACGTTATTGGAAATGGATAGCAAAAGAAAAAGACCTGGTGTAAACACCAGGTCTTCTTCTTTACGGCTTATAAAAATATTAAAGGGGATGGGAGAAATTTTCACGTTCAAACAAAGGGGTATATGTTTGTATGTGAATTCGTTCACGCTTATTATATTACAAGATTCGACGTCAGATGACAACCCCTTTTGTCGAATTTCACACTTTTGTCACATTCTAAACGTTTTCATTTTTGAATAAGCTATAAAAAAGGTCATTTAGGGGGTTTATTTATGAAAAAATCTTATATTGCTCTTCTCTTTCTAGCTGTCATCGTTTCTTTTTTCTTGTACATCCTCTCTCTACTACAAGCTTTTCCTAAAATTATTGCCTTACCTCTTTTATTCGGAATCATCGTTATCACACTCTCTTATTTCAATTATAAAAAACGATTCAAAGGGTTTTAATTTCAAAAATCAGCCGTCAAGCTATCCTTTCAGTTAGAAAAAACAAAAAAATCCACCTTTCTCTTCAACAAATATCGACATTAAATCTATTCAACAAAAAAGACGAGGATACAATCCCTCGTCTTTTTTCATTACTTTTCTTCAAATAATAATGCTTCTAATTCATTTAATTTCTCTTCAAATACTTGTAGCGCCTCTTTTACTGGTTCAGGAGATGCCATATCTACTCCTGCTTTTTTCAGCACTTCAATTGGATAATCAGAGCTTCCTGCTTTTAAGAACTCGTTAATATAACGTTCTACTGCTGGTTGTCCTTCTTCTAAAATCTGTTTAGATAGAGCTGTCGCTGCACTAAATCCTGTTGCGTATTGATATACGTAATAGTTGTAGTAGAAGTGTGGAATACGAGACCATTCTAAACCAATCTCTTCGTCGATTACTAAAGCGTCACCGAAATATTTCTTATTTAAATCGTAGTAAATTTCCGTTAGCATGTCTGGCGTGACAGCATGTCCTTCTTGTACTTTCTTATGAATAATATGTTCAAACTCTGCAAACATCGTTTGACGGAATACAGTACCACGGAACCCTTCTAAATAATGATTTAATAAATATAGACGCTCTTTCTTATCTTCTGTCGTTTTTAATAAATAATCATTTAGAAGGGCTTCATTACAAGTAGATGCCACTTCTGCTACGAAGATGGAATAATCACCATATACGTGCGGTTGTGTTTTTCTTGTATAGTAACTATGCACCGAATGACCAAACTCATGAGCAAGTGTAAATAAATTATTTACATTATCATGCCAGTTCATTAAAATATACGGATTTGTTCCATATGCACCAGATGAATATGCCCCGCTTCGTTTTCCTTTATTCTCATACACATCTACCCAGCGATTTTCATATGCCTCTTTCAAAATATCAACATATTCATCACCAAGTACGTTTAAAGATTTTAATAAAAGGTCTTGCGCTTCTTCGTATTTCACATTCATTTTCACTTCTGGTACAAGTGGTGTATATAAATCATACATATGAAGCTCATCAAGTCCTAGTGCACGCTTACGAATATCGATGTAACGGTGTAATAAATGTAAGTTGTCATTTACTGTTTCAACGAGTTGATCGTATACTGCTTCCGGAATATTATTATTGCTCAATGCAGCTTGGCGAGCAGAATCATATTTACGAACACGCGCATTGAAATTATTACGTTTTACTGCTCCACTTAACGTACTTGCGAATGTGTTTTTAAATTTTCCGTACGTTTCATATACAGCTTTAAATGCATCTTTGCGAACACGAGGATCATCACTTTCTAAAAACTGAATGTAACGGCCATGTGTAATTTCTATTTCTTCTCCGTCTTCCCCTTTAATAGATGGGAATTTTAAATCCGCGTTATTCAACATACCGAATGTATTGCTTGATGAACTCATTACTTCAGACGCTTCCGCTAATAAAGCTTCCTCAGCTTCTGATAATACGTGCGGGCGTTGACGTGTAATTTCTTCTAATGCATGTTCATATACACTTAAATCTCTATTTTCCTTCAAGAATGTTTGCAGTGTATCTTCTGAAATCGATAAAATTTCAGGAACAATATACGCTGTGCTACTAGATACTTGTGAATATAAATTTGTTGCGCGATCATTTAATGCTTGATATACAGAGTTTGTTGTATCTTGATCGTAACGCATATGAGCATATGTATATAACTTACCTAATCGCATTGAAATTTCATCTTCATATTGCAATGCCTCAAGTAAATTGTCCGCAGAGTCACCAAGTTTCCCTTTAAATTCAGTTAACTTCGGCAATAGCTCTTTAATAGCTTGGAATTCTTTTTCCCATTCTGCGTCCGTTTGGAAGATATCTTCTAAGCGCCACGTACTTGCTTCTTCAATCTCGTTGCGATCTGGTAATGCTTTCGCTTTGTTTTGTTCAGACATTCTTTAAGCCCTCCTTTAAATATCTCTACTTAAGTACAATTCGTTTTTTTCTTATGTAATTCCTTCACAATCATTCTTTATTATATCCCCTTTTCCTCCTCTCATGTTAAAGTTTGCCTCAAATAAAGATAGCGCATGTATTAAGCAAATCTCATCATGTTTCATAATTTCCTCCTCTGATTTTAACATCACGACATCCCTTATTTTCCGGTACGTATAAGTTCCCACTTTACACAAAACACCTATATAGCATAAAAATGTCATATATTCAGTAACTGCCACTTTCCATATGTGCTTTGAAAAGTACGGAAGTATCCGCCTTTTCGTATACCTTTTTGCATAACTACACACGTATTGAAGAGAAATACACTCTCCCACTGCAAGCTCCCCTATACACTTCATATAGAGGAAAGCTTGCCATATAAATGGGTTTGTTTGTAAAGCAAATGCAGAAGGGAGTGGAACACCAATTTCAGAAGGAAAGCTTGCTGGGGTACATTTAAATTGATATAAGAGGCGTAATAATGACTTATAATTATAATTCCAAATCGGCAGGGCATTTTTGCGGAAATAGTTCTTTCTCTTCTCCCACTCTTCACCCAATCTTTCTTTCCCGAAAGGAACGGGAGAAAAAAGCATTTCAAAAGTAGTCGTATCAGTTGGTAAATATATAGTATGTGAGAAAAAAACATTTGTAGAAAAGGGAGTGACAAATGCACATTTCATAAATGATTTTTGTTTCGGACAGAAGAAAATAAGAAGTGGCTGAGGATAAGATTGTAAGGAGAAAGCCATAAGTGAGGAAAATTTCATCCAATATGCAGATTGCTTTTTCAATTGATTTCCACCAACGATCCAAATGACCTGTATACCAGCTTGCCAATACGAATATGTTCTTTTGTACAGCTGCTCTATAGCGAGGTTTGCACATTGGTATTCAATTGCAATTTTTCTGCCCGCCCTCTCTACAAAAACATCTGGTCGTTGCTTAATTTCTGGAAGGTAGTACTCTATATCCACCTGAAAGTTTTGACGCTTGAACCATCTATATAACAATTCTTTACCATGCATATGATACGTTGATTCCGCTTCATAAAAGGCAAGACATGAATTCACTTTTTTATGAGCAAAATGCCAACTTTTTTGTTTCCCTAATTTCATTTGCACTTCCTTTCCACAAGCTACACAAAAGAATCGTTCTTGTTGACGCATACGGCGCAAAAGCTTTTCATTACAATTATAGAGTAAATGAATTTTCTCTCCGTTTTCTCTTTTAGCGATAAATATCGTAATCACACCCTTTCAGCTCCCTATATTCTACAATTTGTTACAAATTCCTTTTAAAAAAGAGATGTCCCAATTTCGGACATCTCTTTTTATAATAAAGGTGATAATAAGCGGTATGTTGATTCAACAATTCGTCTATGAAGACGTCTTTTATGAAAATGATCAACATGAATTTCACTTGATTCTTCTAAATCATCTTTAAAGTCTTGAACAAGTTTTCGAATGCTATCTGTATCATATAAAAAGGCATTTACTTCAAAATTCAAATGAAAACTTCTCATATCCATATTAGCTGTCCCAATTGAAGCTAAATCAGAATCGACGATGACAACTTTACTATGAAGAAAACCTTTTTCATATTCATATATCTTTACACCTGCATCTAAAAGCTCTGGGAAGTAAGATCTCGATGCGTAAAAGACAGTACGCTTATCCGGTTTACTCGGCATTAATAAACGAACATCAATACCAGCAAGTGCAGCAACCTTTAATGCGGATAAAATATCATCATCCGGAATAAAATACGGCGTTGCAATCCAAATGGATTTCCGAGCAGAAGCAATCATGGCAAAATATAAATGCTTAATCGTTTCCCATTTATTATCAGGCCCACCTGCAACAAGCTGCACGCCTCCCCAATGCTCCCCCTCAACTGCTTTCGCTTGTAAATATTCAGGGGCTAGCACAGCCTCACCAGTCATATAAAACCAATCTTGAAGGAAAATAAGCTGCAAACTTTGTACAGCTTCACCACGCAAATATAAATGTGTGTCTCGCCAAAAGCCGAAGTACTTATCCTTCCCTAAATATTCATCACCAATATTTAATCCACCTACAAAGCCTTCATTTCCATCAATAATAACGATTTTTCGATGATTTCGATAATTAATTTTATCGTTTAAAATCGGAAAGCGTACAGGGAAGAACGGAATCATTTCGACTCCTGCATCGTTTAATTCTTCAATATACGATTTTGATAATTTAAAACTTCCAACCGCATCATACAAAAAACGAACGACTACGCCCTCTTTTGATTTTTGTATTAAAATATCTTTAATTTCCGTTCCAAGCTTATCATCACGCACAATGTAATATTCCATATGAATGTGATGTTTCGCTCGTTTTAATCCATCTAAAATGGCCTGAAACGTTTCATCTCCATTTGTTAATGTTCTCGTTTCAGTTTGAAATGAAATATTTAAAGCGCCTAAGCGATCCGCTAAACGAAATAACAGCTCTTGATGCTTATGATTGCGTAAAATCCGTTCTTCGTAATCTTCATGCCCCTTATATTGTAAAAACGCTTGTTCATCGAGCAACGCCTTCTTTTGGAACATTCTCTTCCTCCGAAAGTTCTGTCCGAATAATAAATAAGCGAAGAATCCAAATACCGGAAAAATACCTAACACAATGAGCCATGTAAGTGTTTTTGACGGATGACGGTTCTCTAAGAAAATAACGCAACCAATTAAAAACGCAGATACTGTAAATAAAATACTAATAATACCTAAAACCGAAACATCTTTTATCCCAATCACATCTGAATAAAATGCTACATCAATAAACATGCGTAACGAAACAAATAATGCGAACAATAGCAGTATAAAGAAAATCAGCTTTAACGTATTTTTCATCTCTTACCTCCTAACTAAGAAAGCTTTCCTATTCTTCATATAAAAAGCCGATTTCATACTACAGAAATCGGCCTACGTTTTAGCAGGAAAATTATTGCGAATCGTTTCAAGCGCATGCTCTTTCACAATTTGTTTTCCATACTCACTTACACGATGAATTGTTAAAGTTGATTCTTCTCCATATTCTAAAATAATACTTAAAATACGATCGATTTCTTCTTCATCATGTAGCACTTCATCGAATTCCACATATACATAATAGCGGTTCTCAAATGAATACAGCTCATCTTTTATATCTTCAAAGATAAGACGATGACTTAATGAAATGACATCTTCAAAATCATTAAACTTAATTAAAAAGCCAAACGTACCATCTTCATTAAAGTTTGTTCCTGTTTGTTCTTCTACCTCTTCGACTAATTCTTGCTGGAATAATGATTCGATGCCTTCATCTAGAGGAATATCTATAATTTTGTCTACCCCTATCGGTAGTTCCAGCTTTTGCCCGTCCTTTGAAAGCTCTGCTTTCGTGACAAGTACTTCAATCCCTTTATCGACTGCTTGCACTTGAATCCATAACGGCCCATCAATAAAGAAATCGTCATGATCACGAGCTTCGTCCATCATCTCCCAAAAGAGCTCTTCACTTCGTTCGCGATCATACCAAATCTCTTCACGATTAAATCCTCTATCCTCTATATCAATGTACGTAATAAAAAATTTCATCGTATGATCATTAATTCTTTCAATATCCAAAATACAACTCTCCCT